>CAYMVC010000028.1:6653-7735 GCA_964393755.1 uncultured Eubacteriaceae bacterium
TTTAGCGTTTGAGAAAAATAATTATCGCTTAAGTAAAAGTTAATAAATCCCGGACCTGCAATTTCAACCTTTTCAATAAAGGTTTTCTGGGTATCCAGGTGGTCAACAATGGTTTGGGCAATTAACCTGGGATTTTTTCTAGCCTGTTTTGTCAACTGCATGGCAATATTTGTAGCAAAATCCCCATGGTCCTTTTCCCTAGGAACTTCCAATATAAAGTCTGGTATTTGGTCAAAATCAATTTCTCCCAGTTCCCTTGCCTTTTCTAGAGATTTTCTTATGGATATTAGGATGTTTTTTTCTATGGTGTTCATCACATTGTTCATATTGCTGCCTCCTTGGCTTACTGCCTTACTTCAATTTCTAAGGTGTTTTTTGTTCCATGTCCCCCATCAATATTTAATTGATAATCTAAATGGATGGAAACAGGTTCCTTATCCTCGTTATATTTTATATCCACATCCTTAGTAAAAATACTTAAAAGTAATTGTCCATAAGGTGTTTCATAACTATTATATTTCCTTTGCCCCTTTTTAAAGACTAAATGGGAATTGGTAGTACCTAATCTTATTATAGATACATGGTCTTCATCTACCTTTACAGTAGTAGTAGTCCCTTCCATTCCAGATACTTCACTTTCTTTATATAAAAGATAGTTGCTTTTATTTTTATTATATAGTTCACCCTCTGTTAGCAGTTCAACAATTTCGGGTTTTTCATTATCTATAATTTGTTGCCCCCTGATACTAAGCCAAACCTTCTTTTTCATCTATTTCACCCCTAATAATTCCTTAATTATTGTCCCCTATATTTTAATCATAAAAAAAGAAATAAGCAACTATTAATTTAAGGATAAGGGATAAGGGTGTAGGGAACAGCGCCCTCGTCGTTCCGGGGATATGGGGTTGTAGGGACAGACGACTCTGTCTGTCCGAGGGTAGAGGTCATCCTAGTAGGGGAGGGGCTCTGCCCCTCCAGAAATATTAATGAAACTCAGGTCTCGTTTCACTCGCCTGAGTAAGTTATCTGTAACAAATCAAAGATTTGAACAGCTAACTTAAAAGAACCGTCCCTAATGCTTC
>CAYMVC010000028.1:7835-12171 GCA_964393755.1 uncultured Eubacteriaceae bacterium
CTAATGCTTCTTAACTTCCCACTTTAATTGATTATCATAAAACTTTGCCCCTATATCTCCCTTATTGTTTAAATAGGCTAAGTAGGCAGACAGGGTAACCCAAGTCAAATAATATTGACTAGGTCTTTGATTAATCTTATATTGGCTAAATACAGCTTGGCTTAATTCTTCAGTGGACTTAGGCTGGGATAGGTTTTGTAAAATAAAACCTATAATTTCCTCTATTACCCCTTTATTTGTCCTAATTAAGTCTTCAATATTATAATCTAAGGCCCCATGACAGGGCACATAGAAAGGATATTTAACATCCCTTAAATAATCCAGGCTCTTTAGAGCCGACTCTATATCCTGGAAAAAGGGAAATCCATGTTTCTCTATAATATCCTTTGAAAGATAGGAATCTCCTGTGTAAAAAACCCCATCTGGACTAACTATCCCTATATGTCCAAGGCTATGACCAGGTAGATTTATTATTTCAAATTTTGTACCACCTATTTCTAAAAACTCCCCCTCTATTACCTTAGTAACCTTTGAAGGCTTTGCCATTAGGAATTTATTCATTAAGAAATTCGGTGGAGCGGAAGTGAATAAATAAAGGGGTTCTATAATAGGGTTTTCTATCATAGCACCTTCTATCTTAGTGGCATATATGGCACAATTTGTTCTTTTTTGGACTAAGGAGTTCCCCCCTATATGGTCGGCATGGGCATGGGTATTTATAATAGAATCCACTACTAGGTCATTTTCCTTAAGGATATTAATTACTCTTTTCCCCACATCATCATCTATCCCACTATCTATCAAGGTGCACTTCCCTTGACCCCTATGATACATTCCAAGATTCACTGCTCCCTCAAACATATAGCTATTACCTGTAATATGGGTTAATTTGTAAGCCATAAGACACCCTCCTTGGTATTTTCACTTAGTTCCTATCCTTAAACCTTTCCAAAGCTAATTCTATTAATCGGTCAATTAGTTTGCTATAAGGAAGACCACTATATTCCCAGAGTTTTGGATACATAGAGATATTTGTAAAACCAGGCATTGTATTGATTTCATTAATATAAACTTCCCCGGTACTCTTTTCCACAAAGAAATCCAATCTAGCCAGACCGCTTCCATCTATAGTCTTAAATGCCTTAATGGCAAGTTGGCCAATTCTTTGGCTAGTCTTTTCATCTAGTGGTGCAGGAATTACTAGGGAGGATGCCCCATCATCTAGGTACTTTGCATGATAATCATAAAATTCATTAGATGGTATAATTTCACCTAATACAGAAGCCTCTGGTTCATCGTTACCTAATACTGCACATTCTATTTCCCGACAGTCTATATTTTCTTCCAGTAATAATTTCCTATCATAAAGACCTGCTTCCTCCATTCCCTTAATAAGGTCCTCCCTATTATGGGCCTTTGTAATACCCACGCTAGACCCCATATTTGCAGGTTTTATAAAGATAGGGTAGTTTAGCCCCTCCTCAATCTCCTGAATAGATTTGTCCTGGTCTTTCCTCCAATGCTTTCTCATTATCAATAGGTATTTCCCTTGGGGTAAACCAGCCTTTTCATATAGGGTTTTGGTATAAATCTTATCCATGCCTACAGCAGAAGCTAATACTCCACACCCTACATAGGGTATATTTGCCAATTCAAATAGGCCCTGTATAGTTCCGTCTTCTCCTCTAGGACCATGTAATACCGGAAAGACCACATCTATCTTTTTAAGAATAGGGTGGTTAATAGAAAAGTCTTCTATGAGGTTTTCTTTTTCCTTTTCCCATTGACCATTTTGAATACTTTCCACATGACCTGTATAGATCATCCATTTACCCTGCCTTGTAATACCAATTGTCACTACATCATACTTTTCCCTATCCATAGCCTTTATAACATTGGAAGATGACATAAGGGATACCTCATGTTCACCTGACTGACCTCCAAAGATTACACCCACTACTAGTTTTTTTCCCATATTGAAAAATCCCCTTCCATCTTGGCTTTATAGTTTATATTATGTAGGTTGTAAACCACTTATTAGTAATTATTTTACCACAGTAAATTATAAAAGAGTAGCCAAGGCTACTCTTACATGGTTAAATCTCCGGTATTTGTTTCAATCACCTTTAAAATTTGCTGCTCTTTGCCAGTCTTAGCATTTATATAAACTATAAAGGTATCCCCTTGGAAATCCCCTTTAAATTCATAGCATAGCACCTCTTCCTTTGTTTCAGTAGGAATTATGGCCAGTCTTTCTTTAAATATCTTTAATCTTTTACTAACCATTGACCGAGCTTCTTCTATACTTAATTCTGCCTTAGGTATTTTTCTATTTTCATGGGCCACATAATAACCTTGTGCCTCAAATCCCACAATTTCACCATTATCCAAGGCAACCTGAACTTTAATAAGGTCCGGATATATTAAAACCCCCTTCTGTTCATAGGCAAAGTTAAATACGGCAACCCCATTATATTTTTCAGAATAGGAGGCTGTCATATTGGTAAAGCCTTTATCTTCTAAAAACTTCTTTGCCCTATCCAAGACCCTAGGCATACTAAGGGCAACATTTTCTACCACCTTGCTATCCATCATCCAAACAATATCTCCCCCCATTCTACTTACCTCAATATATACCCTCCTGTCACCATTTTCTCCATAGGGTACAACTTCATAGCCAAAGGTATTTACCACCCCTTCCCCCCGACTTAATTGATTAATTTCCCCAACCCTATCAGAGCCCAAGAAGGAGATAATTGATTTTTCCCCTTCTTTCCGAGTTATAGCCTTTCCTTTTAGACCCTTAGGTTCTAAGTCTGAAAGATGAGATGAGAAGGGCCCATCATATATCAATTTTGGATAGGTGGTCATTTCCTTTTCTACTCTGGTAAAACTATCTTCAATAATATTATTAGAAACTCTCCTTAGGGCAAAATTACCCCTTTCCTTAATTTCACCAAATGCCACTCCCCCACCCTCTATCATATCCTGATGAAGTTTTTGTAAGTTTTTTACTAAATAAGAACAATTATTATGGAGTCTTTCTAAATCCTCCCATTGTTTATTAGAAATATTCTTATTATCAATTGTTTGTTTTCCTGCGGCATAGGTAAAGTCCCCCAACTGGCTTAAAAATTTAGACGTTTCATTTAATGCCAAATGGCTGATAGGTAGTCTGCTTAAATTGTTTTGTGCTAAATTTGCGTTTTTCCAAGTTTCAGTAAATAATAAGGACATCTGGTCATCTGATTGGGTCACCATAGACTTTGCTAGAAGGGCCTCAATATCCTCCACTGAGTTTAACAATGAATAAAATTCATTTAAGTATTGATTTTCAAGAAATGTCCTAAAATTGTTTTTTTGACTGTATTGACTATATCCCCAAATACCTGCCAGACCAAAGGCTATAACTAAAATCCATATTGTTATTTTCTTTTTATCCCTCATTTTTTACCCTCCTATTTATTTAGCAAAGACATGTTTTCCAATTGTTTTAACAATAGGTCGAGAATAAATCCACTTATTAGTTGCCACTGCTGGATTATAATAATATATGGCACCTCCTGAAGGATCCCAACCTGCTAAGGCATCCCTGGCGGCCTTAAAGGACTCTTCGCTAGGAGTTAGAAACATTTGTCCGTCGGCAACGGCTGTAAAGGCCCCAGGTTGGAAAATAACTCCACTGATGGTGTTTGGAAATGAGGGGTGCCTAACCCTATTTAAAATAACTGCTGCTATAGCTACCTGGCCTATGTATGGTTCTCCCCTAGCCTCCCCGTTTATAATCTGGGCAAGGATATAGGTTTCATCTCTAGTACTTATTCCCCTACTTGGTTGATAGGTTGTTTGAGAAGGAGCTTTTTGTATTAGGTGGCCTAAACCCATAGCATCTAAAGTTTGTTTCCCAGCTTTCCCATCAGCCTGTAAACCATGTTGCCTCTGAAAATTTTTTACTGCCTCCTCTGTTTTCCAACCAAAACTTCCATCTACAACACCATCCTTCATGTAGCCCCAATCCTTTAATCTTTGTTGGACCTGGCGGACTGCATTACTATCACTCCCATAATAAATAACATCTTGGGCCAATACCCTATTAAAATATATTCCTATTCCTGAAATTAAGATAATGGATATTAAACAAATAGATATTTTCTTTCTCAAAAACTATTCCCCTCCCTATTCTAGATAAAAGTATTTTTTGTATCTTTGTGGAAATTTATACCTACTTTTGGGAAAGAAATAATTTCTTTAGGATAGGGGGTATGGAATAGGGGGTAAGGGATATGGGGTATGGGATAAGGGATAAGGGGTAAAAGCAGAAGTGGGAGGTCAGAGG
>CAYMVC010000029.1:0-3282 GCA_964393755.1 uncultured Eubacteriaceae bacterium
TTCAAGAGAGCTAGTCGGGCTACGACTTCGAGTCCCATCACCAGCTCCATTTTTTGTTTGTACTACACATATATATCAGTGATGGGTAGGAGAACCCGCTAATAAGCCATTGATATAAGAGCAACCTCAAATAATGAACAATTAATATAGATAAATAAATACACAATATAATTCAAGAGAGCTAGTCGGGCTACGACTTCGAGTCCCATCACCAGCTCCATTTTTTTTTGCCCAAAACCCATATATTCTAACCTACCTATAATTTATGCTATTTCCTTTTCTAAAACCCTTAAGAGTAATTGTATAGTATTTTCCACATCATTAAAATCCACCATTTGACCAGGGCTATGTATATATCTTGTGGGAATTGAGATCACTCCAGAAGGAATCCCATCTCTAGTAAGATGAATAGTACCGGCCTCTGTTCCCCCATCTTGTAAAACTTCTAGTTGATATGGAATTTTAAATTGTTCAGCCTTTGATATAAAAAGGTTTTTCACCCCAGGATGAGCTATAATTGATGAATCATATACTTTGACTCCAGGTCCCTTTCCCAATGATATTTCCATTTTCTTAGCCTTTGGTGTATCACCTGTTCTTGTAACATCTACAACAATACCTATGTCTGGATTAATGCTATAGGAGGATGTTTTACCACCCCTTTTCCCTAATTTCCCCTGAACTGTAAATACAAAATAAATATCATTTTTATATTCTTTGATTCTTTTTATAAGCTCTATTAAAATATAACAACCTATTCTATTATCCATTGCTTTTGAAAAACCACGATTGTTACTTATTACTAATGGTCCATAGAAGCTTGCAACATCACCGATTGATACTTTATTTATAGCCTCAGCTTTATTGTTGGCACCTATATCTATAAATAGGTTGTTCATTCCCATTTCTTCATCTCTGTCAAGAGTTTCACTGGAAATAATCCCTACAATTCCATTTTTAAATTTTACCCTTTGTCCCTCCACTAATTTTATTGATACATCTCCGATATTTGAAAACCTTAGGTATCCCTCTTCTTCTATGTATGTTATTATGAGACCTATCTCATCCATATGGGTAGATACCATAATCCTTTTTCCTATTCCCTTTTTATATGCAATAATATTGCCCATAAGATCCTTTTTAATGTTGTCTACATGATCCTTTATACGGTTTTCAATTATACTGCCAATATATTCCTCATTTCCTGACGGACCAAATCCATCTACCAATTCTTTTAATAAAAACTCCTTTTCACTATTCATAAAATTCCTTCTCCTCTATATTTTCTAGAAATAGCTCTACCAGCCGAATACAATTTAGATAATCATTTTTATTCATTACAGAAACAGGGGAGTGTATATACCTACAGGGTATTGATAGGGCTCCCGTTCTAATACCTTCCCTGGTTAAATGTATGGCACCTGAATCATTACCTCCAAATGTTGTCTTTTTCCATTGTACCGGTATATTATTGTCTATTCCTAACCTATACAGGCTTGTGGCAATTTCTTTATCTGAATAGGAAGCAGAATCCATTATAGATACGGCTGGACCTTTTCCAAGCCTAGTAGCATATTGGCTGGGAACAGTGCCTGGAACATCCGAACAGGTAGTCCCCTCAACTACTAATGCAATATCAGGATTAACATTAAATGCTGCCACCTTAGCACCCCTTAATCCAATTTCCTCCTGTACTGTGAATACTGTATAAAGTGAAAAATCATAGTCTTTATCTAACATTTTAATAAGAATAGCACAACCTACCCGATCATCTAATGCCTTCGCCTTAATGAGACTATTACCCATTTCCTCATACTTTGTATTAAATCCTATATAGTCGCCTAAATTAATTTGTTTTTCTGTCTCTTCCTTAGTAGAAGTACCAATATCAATGTATAGATCTTTAATTTTTAATGATTTAGTCTTTTCTTCCTCTTCTTGTAAATGGAATGCTTTTGATCCTATTACACCCTTTACTAAATTATCACCAATTACTACCACCTTGGATAGTAATATTCTTGGATCTATCCCTCCTACAGATTTAAACTTTATTAATCCAGAACTATCAATGTTGCTAACAATAAGACCAACCTCATCCATGTGAGCACAGACCATTACTTTTTTATTAGGACTTTTATTCCCTTTTTTATGGGCAATTATGTTTCCAATTTTGTCAATATAAATGTGATCAACCTTTTCTGAAATTTCCTTCATAATTATAGAGCGGATTTCCTGTTCTCCACCAGAAACGCCTATGACTTCAGTTAGTTTTTTTAAAAGCAAAGCCATTCCTCCAAATCTATATCTCCTAAACTAGCAATAAAAAGGGCTAATAATTTCCCTGTAGATTTTAAGTCATTAATATTTAACAACTCTACAGAAGTATGCATATATTTTAAAGGTATTGATAAAAGACCAGTTGCTATACCACTTCCGGTTACCTGTATCGCCCAAGCATCCGTACCAGAAGAAGCTGGGTTAACTTCCAATTGGTATGGTATATTGTTTTTTTCCCCAATATCCACTAATTTTTTATATATTTTAGGGTGAATATTTGCTCCCAATGCAATTCCCGGGCCCTTGCCCAATTCAATAGTATCTTCTTCTGATAATTCTGGTGTTTTACCATGACCCACATCTAAAACTATACCTATGTCTGGCATTATATTGTAGGCGCTTGTTATTGCTCCCCTTAAGCCAACTTCTTCCTGGACAGTAGCTACAAAATATATATCACTGTCATGTTTTAACTTAGTTAAATAGTTCATGCATTCTATCATTGCTGCAATTCCAGCCCTATTATCCAGTGCTTTACCAGCAACATTATTTGCTGATAAAGATAGAAGTTTTCTATTAATTGTAACAAAATCCCCTATTGTAATATATTTTCTAGCCTCATCATGTGATAAGCCCACATCAATATATAAATCCTCTATGTTTATTGACTTTTTTTGTTCATCCTTTTTCTGTAAATGGGGTGGTTTGGCACCAATTATTCCTAATATATCCTTTTTTCCATGAATAATTACCTCTTGTGCCAATAATGTCCTTACATCTACTCCTCCAATTTTTATAAAATGTAGAAAGCCATCCTCATTTATTCCCTTAACCATTAATCCCACTTCATCCATGTGGGCAGCAATCATAATCTTTTTATTTTTTGCCTTATCATTACCTTTTTTTAAAGCTAAAATATTACCTAAGTCATCCACTGTTACCCTATCACATACTTCTTTTAATAGATCTATAATATAAGTAGCTACAGCCCTTTCATTTCCTGAG
>CAYMVC010000029.1:3292-11241 GCA_964393755.1 uncultured Eubacteriaceae bacterium
TCTTCTCCTCTAACTAAATTATTTTTATCATTAATTATTACAGTATTAGTCATTAAAAAACAAAGCTATTTCTCTTTTAGCACTTTCAAGAGAATCCGACCCATGGATTATATTTTGGGTTTTATCATTCCCATATCTACCCCTTATTGATCCTAATTCCGCTTCCAAGGGGTCAGTTGATCCCATTAATTTTCTCATTCCTTGAACACAGTTTCTTCCACTTACTATCATAATAATACTCTTACCGGAACCCATGTAATCTAATAATACTGGATAAAAGTCTTTGTCCCTATGTTCTTCATAATGCTTTGATAGTTCTTCCTTGGACAACTTTTTCATTTTAATTTCCTCGATATTATATCCTTTATCTTCAATTGCTTGTATTATCTTACCTACAAGTTTTCTCATAAGCCCATCGGGCTTTATAATTACCAGTGTTCTTTCCATGCCAATTCCTCCTTTATAGTAATAGCAAAAAGGGTGATATGCAAAATTAGCATATCACCAATATAAAAAGGGTCTCAGTGTCATTATGTGAGGCTATTAATATTTTTCCCACTAATATTTTTAATATACCAATTTAACAAAGTTGATCTATTTTACAATTTCTTATTTAAATAAATTTCCAAATACATCTCCTAAGGTTAAATCATCATCTTCCTTATACACCGTTTCATTGGATTCTATTTTTTTTACAGGCTCATCTTGTAAAGCTATTATACTCAATCCAATTTTTTTCTTTTCCTTATCCATGTCTACTATTTCAGTTACCACTTCTTGACCAATAGATAAGTACTTTTCGACATTTTCTATATTTTCAAAGGCAATTTGTGACTTGTGTATTAGTCCTTCCACTCCTTTATCGATTTCTGCAAAGGCACCAAAGGGAACTATTTTTATTATTTTAACATTAACCTTATCTCCGATTGAATAAAGCCTAAACACCTTTTCCCATGGGTCTTCCACAAGATGTTTTAAACTTAGCTTAATTTTTTCTTTTTCCCTGTCCACCTCCAATACCATAGTTTCTACTATGTCTCCTATAGAAAGAATATCTCCTGGATTTTTTACCCTGCCCCAAGACAAATCTGAAATGTGTACCATACCATCAATTCCATCTAAATCAACAAACACACCAAATTTAACGATACTTTTAACCCGACCTTTTATTGTGTCCCCTTCTTGAATAGAATTAAGTACCCCCTCCCTCTTTTCCCTAATCTCTCTTTCAAGTACCACCTTTTGGGAAAAGATTATTTTATTCTTTTCAGGATTATATTCTATTATTATACCCCTTACATTTTGTCCTACCACTAATTCTGGGTCCTTTATAAACCTAAGATGATAGTGGGATATTGGCATAAAAACCTCTTTTATTCCTATATCAACTAAAAAACCACCCTTAATACTTTTAGTAACCTTACCACTAATTATTTCTTGGTTTTCAAATATTTCATTTAGTTTTATTGCCGCTTTTTCATCATCTAGTCTTTTTTTAGATAATACAACATACCCTTGACCATCATTTAATGATAAAACCTTCAATTCTACCTGATCACCTATATTAACTAAATCCGTTAAATCACTGTCCTTATTACTTGTAAACTCACTCTTCAATACTTTTCCATCGGATTTATAGCCTATATTTACTATAACATCCTCCTTTGATAATGATATTACTTCCCCAGAAACAATATCTCCTGGCTTAATCCTTACCATTGATTCCCCAATAGATTTTTCAAAGTCTCCTGCTACTATTTCTTCTTTTTCTTCTTTGTTAATTTCATTTTCCATTTTATTAATTACCTCCTTAATTATCCAGTTAGGAGTTGATGCTCCAGCTGTGATTCCAATTCTTTTGCAGTTTTTTATTTCTAATATAGGTAAATCCTTATATGTTTCTATATGAAAAACATTTTTACAATGTTCCTTACATATACTTGCAAGTTTTTGTGTATTTGAACTATGATACCCCCCTATAACAACCATGGCATGAACTTTTTTAGATAGGGAAGCTGCCTCATCTTGTCTTGTTTTAGTAGCGTCGCAAATGGTATTAAAAATAACGATTTCCTTTGCCTTAGATATTATATGGGATACAATTTGTAAAAACTTTTCGGAAACTATTGTTGTTTGTGCAACTACACAAATCTTTTTATAGTTAGAGAGTTTTTTTACTTCCTGAATATTATCTAATATTATGCCTGTCTTATTACACCATCCGTTTACCCCTATTACCTCAGGATGTTTTCCATCTCCTACAATTATTATTTGATAATTTTCCTTATAATACCTTTCTACCTTTTTTTGAATGTTTTTGACGTATGGGCAGGTTGCATCAACTAATTCTAAATTCTGATTATTTACTTTTTCGTAAATATTTGGTTCTACCCCATGGGACCTGATAATAATTGTACCATCATTAATATCCTCCACCTGTTCTGTAGAATATACACCTTGATTCTCAAGTTTTTCAATAACTTGTTTATTGTGTATAATTGGTCCTAAAGTATGAATAGATTTGCTTGATTCATTAATAGATTCTTCCACCTTATCAATTGCTTTTTGTACCCCATAACAATAACCTGCACTTTTTGCCAAAATGATTTCCATAAAACCCACTCCTATAAACCGCTTTTTAAAACAATGTCTTATCCATTTATCAATTTCCTTACTTCCACCATAATAGATCGGCTTATAATTCCCAGTTCTTCAGCACTAACTTTCTTCTTATAATATTGTTCTAAATTAATTGCTTGTCCAATATTTACATATAATTTACTTCTAAATTTATAATTTCCATTAATTCCTATTGGTAAAATGTCAACTTCTCCTTTTATACCTATCATTGCGATACCAGGTTCTGCATTTCCTATTTGACCGGCTTTTACCCGTGTTCCCTCTGGAAATATTCCTAAAACCTTTTGTGATTTTACAACCCTTAAGGCTGTTTTTATAGCTGTAATATCTGCGGCACCTCTATTAACCGGAAAGGCATGAACCCTCTTTAATAACATTCCAAAGTACTTATTCTTAAATAATTCCTTTTTTGCCATAAAATGAACTTTTCTATTGAAGAAGCATGCTACTACAATAGGATCTAGCCAATGGTAGTGATTAGAACATACAATTAGTCCCCTGTCTTGGGGAATGTTTTCCTCCCCATTTATATCAATTTTAAATAATAATATCAGTATTATTTTAAACAGGTTTTTTATTACACTATATAGCAAATTTATTCCCCCTTTGAAACAATGTTTGTTAGCTTATCTACAACCTCATCTATTGATAAATTAGTAGTATCGATTATTTTAGCATCTACTGCTGCCTTCAAAGGAGAAGCCTTTCTAGTGGTATCAATATCATCTCTTTTAATAATTTCCCTCTTCATATCTTCAATATTTGATGGAAATCCCTTTAAACTTAACTCCAGTGCCCTCCTCCTTGCCCTTTCATCAACGGTGGCAGTTAAAAAAAACTTATACTTTGCCTTTGGGAGGACATGGGTTCCAATATCTCTACCGTCCATTACTATATCTTTTTTATCACCGATTTTTCTTTGAAGGTCTACCATTATTTTTCTTACCTGGGGAATTTTTGCCACTTGGGAAACACTTTGGCTGATTATAGGTTCTCTTATATCTTCTGAAACATCCTGCCCATCAACATAAACACTATTTTGATTCAATTCAATTATTATGTTTTCAGCCTTAATAATAATTAATTCTTCTTTATCCAAATCTATACCTTCTTTGAGAACCTTCCAGGTTAATGCCCTATACATTGCACCAGTATCAAGATATGTAATACCTAACTTTTCAGCTAATAGTTTTGCTATTGTACTTTTACCTGCTCCAGCAGGACCATCTATTGCAATTTGTATTACCATTTTTCAATATGTAACCTCCTATTATTTTAATTTGACTACTTAACTATAGCATTTTCTTCTTGTGATCTGAACTAACAGCTAAATAACTCCTCTATTCATAAAAAGAGCAAGCTAAGCTTGCTTTCCCCTTTGTCTAATCTTATTTTATATTATAAGTCAATACCTTATATAACTCAACACTTTTTATCTATCCCATTATCCCCTTGGATTTATCAAGAATAATTTTAAACAAATATTGTATATTACCATTATTTTTAAGTCTGTCCCCTTTTTTGGGATTAGTAATATTCTTGCTAATATCATAAATAATAACACTAGAATTATCTTCATTATTTGATACCTTTAATTCTATAATATCCCCATCATATACAACTATTTTTATAATATCATCCTTAATAGACCAGTCCCTATATACTTGACCATTTTTATATATTAATAGGTGGTCATTAATAGAATTATAAAGATTTATTTCAACCCATCCTGAAGGATTATTGATATCACTTATTTCCATTGCTATTATATTGTTATTACTTGAACCCATAATTGATTTAACAGTATTATTACAAAGTAAAATTTGAACAAGAACTATTAGAAAAACCCCAATTAGACTGGTTTTAAAGATCATACTATCTATATTATTAGTAAATTGAATTTTGCTCAAGGTCCTTTTAATGTAAGAAACCATATAATTACCCCTACCATCATATTATAGACTTATGATATGCAAAAAGATTATTTTAATACAAATTCTAGCAATTCATTCCTGCTGAATAGCCGGTTGAAAATGCAATTTGTAAATTATAACCGCCGGTAAGGGCATCAACGTCAATTATCTCTCCAGCAAAAAATAATCCCTTAATTAGCTTAGATTCCATTGTAGATGGGTTAATTTCCTTTGTATCAACTCCACCTGCAGAAATAATTGCTTCATCTATTGGCCGTAGATCATCAACCTTAAAATATAAGTTTTGAATTAGTTTAACAAGACCAATTCTTTCTTCCTTAGTTATTTGATGAATAAACTTATCTTCATTAATTTTTGAAAGTTTTATAATTACAGGTATTAACTTAGCCGGTAATAAATCATTTAGTGAATTTTTATATTGTTTTCTAACATTCTTTTTAAAATCCCTTTGTAATCTTAAGTCTAATTGTTCCTCTGTAAGGGCAGGTTTCAAATTAATTGAAATACTATACTGTTTATAGTCTGGTATCATATCTGCGCTTAATGTTAGGATTGTTGGACCAGAAATCCCATAGTGGGTAAATACCATTTCACCAAATTCTTTCTTTACTAATATATTTTTTCTATATAAGCTTATTTCTACATTTCTTAACGATAAACCTTGCAAGTCTTTAACCCATTGCTTATTCACAACAATAGGCACCAATGAAGGTAAAGGCTGAATTATATTATGACCTATTTTTTTAACCATAGTTAATCCATGGCCAGTTGAACCTGTTCTTGGATAAGAAAGGCCACCAGTAGCCAATATCACCTTATTTGCCTCGAATATTTCTCCAGTTGAAAGGGCTATACCCTTTATTGATTTTTTATCGTCTATTAATATTTTGTCAATATCTTTATTTAAATGAATATTAACCTTGTTTCCTACCATGAACTTATCCAATGCCTTGATTATCTCATTGGATTTATCTGATTTCGGAAATACCCTATTCCCCCTTTCCACTTTAGAGCTTACCCCCAAGCTTTCAAAAAAATCTACTAAGTCTGTATTTGTAAAATTATAGAGGGAAGAATATAAAAAGTAGGGATTTCTCTTTATGTTTTCTATAATAGTTTCAATATCTGAAGCATTTGTAAAATTACATCTTCCTTTCCCTGTTATAAATAACTTTTTCCCCAGTTTTTCATTTTTTTCATATAAATGAACATCCTTTTTCCTGGAACCTGCAAAACCAGCAGCCAGCATACCAGCTGGTCCACCACCTATAACTATAACCTTATCTTTCATGGCAATACCCTAACCTATTTTATATTTGTCAAATGACATGTATCGTTTAATTGGACTAAAACCCATTGGTTTTCTTTAAAATCTATTATATTTATTCCAGTATTATCTTGCCTGATTTTTCTATAATTACTCAAATCTATATCCAATAAACCTAAAATAATAGTTTTAATGGTAACACCATGGGAAACCATTGCTATACTTTTATTTGGGTGCTTATCTATGATATTAAAAACTGCTTTCAGTGCTCTTTCCTGAACCTGTAATAATGTTTCAGCTTCTGGAATTTGAGCCTTATGGGGTGAACTTCTCCAAGAATTAAAATGATCCTGAAATTTCAATTGTATATCATTCATTGTAAGCCCTTCCCATAGTCCAAAATTCATTTCTCGGAGTTCAGGTATAGCAAGAACAGGCTTATTAAATTTATCAGCTAAAAGCTTAGCTGTTTCATATGCCCTTGAAAGATCACTGGAATATATATAATCTATTTTTTCTTTAACCAGTCTTTTAGCTAAATATTCCCCTTGTAATTTACCATTATCAGTTAAGGCAATATCTTTGGCACCCTGTGCCCTCTTTTCCCTATTCCATAAGGTTTCTCCATGCCTTATTATAAATAACCTAGTCATCTTTATCCTCCTGTATCATTAGTATAAAGTATTATATAATTAGAAAATTAATAATCCTACAGCCTTAAGCCATAGGATTGCTAATCTTTATTTTATCTTATTAGTATATATTTCATAACGCTCCCAAATGCTTTCCAGATCCTCAAACTTCTTCGTTATATATTCTCTTTTGCCCATACCTATTGAAACAATTAATGCATTCATTAGGCTTAGAGGAACCACAAGAGAATCAACAAAGGATACCATATTGCTATATGCAATTAATTTATAATCAGAGTATTCAATTAAAGGAGACAAGTCGCTATCTGTTATGGCTATTACCTGAGCATCCTTTTCACTAACAAATTCCAACATTTGTGTGGTTTTTTTAGAATACCTTGGAAAACTGATTCCTATTACAATATCCTCATTTGTAATGTGAATAAGTTGTTCATATATATCACTTACTCCATACCTCACAACTCTTACATTATCTAATATTAGATTTAAATAAAAGCCTAGAAATTCCGCTAAAACAGTTGATGTCCTAAAGCCTATAATATATATATTTTTCGCCTTATTAATCAAATCTACTATTTTTGAAAACTCTTCCTTATTTAGTTCATTTATAGTAGCCTGAATGCTATCTATATCAGACTTTATTACATCTTCTATTATAGAATCTTGGGTGATTTGGCTATTAGATAATTCCAGTCTTTGGACAGTAGTTAATTTGGTTTTTATTAGTTCCTGTAAGGCTTTTTGTAATTTGGGATAACCACTATAGCCAAGGGCATTTGCAAATCTTACAACAGTGGATTCACTAATCTCAACAGTTTCTCCAAGTTGTGATGCAGTCATAAATGCTGCCTTATCATAATGATTAAGTATATAGTTGGCAATCATTTTTTGACTTTTGCTCAGTCTATAATATCTGTTCTTAATTTTTTCCATTAAATTTACTTCATTTTTATTTGTTTCAATATTTTTTTCTGCCACAAGCTTTTCTCCTTTAAAATAGGAAATTGTAGATAGATGCTAAATAGATTATACCTATATACAATTCCCTATCTCCTTATTTCAGTTTATCCTACAAATTTATACTAAACCTATTCCCATATCAAATGCCTTTACATTTAGATCCTCTGTTCCCTTTGGAACCCTTTTAAGGATAGCTTCTCTTAATATCTCTTCATCCACTAATTTAGTGATTTTATTAAATGCACCTAGGGCAACTATATTTGCCACCATAGGTTTTTTCAAAATGTCATTTGTTGTAGACATAACAGGAATTTGATATATCTTATATCTATCTGTATTCTCTATTTTAACCTTTTCATCAGCAATTACAATGCCACCTTCTTCTAAATCCACGATATATTTATCAAAAGCTTCCTGGGTCAATGATAGAAGAATATCAGGTTTACGTACCTTAGGAAAATCTATTTCCCCTTCACTGATAATAACTTCCGCCCT
>CAYMVC010000030.1:0-11076 GCA_964393755.1 uncultured Eubacteriaceae bacterium
ATTGACATTTGAATAGCTGCCTTAGCCACATCTGTACTCCCCCACTCCATATAATTCACTCCCTTTATTCTATTTCTACTTCTCTAATAACATTGTAATATCTTTCCTAAAGAAATACAAATTACCTTTATCTAACTTTCCATTTTATAAAGTAATAGTTCTATTTCTTTCCTTACCTGGATATCTTCCTCATTGTTAAACCATTCTTTTATTATTTCCTTACCATTTTCGCCAAACTTATATAATGCTCTAATAGTGTAAAACCTTATTTCCCAACGGCTATCCTTTAGGCATTTTTCTAGTATTGGGATTGATTTTTTATCTCTGCTATTACCTAGACCTATAATAGCATTTCTTTGCAATATTTTCTTCCCCCGCCAGCCAGCTGATGTTGTTTTAAATCCTTCCTGAAATTCTTTATTTGTCATTTTTATTACATCTTCAAGAATTGGGAAAGCTAGGGAGCTTTTTGGCTTAAAATCCTGATTATTTGACCATTTTACTCCCTTATTAAGGGGACAAACCTTTTGGCAAATATCACAACCATAAATGTTTTTCCCAATGTCTCCTTCTTCATCTATATTTAATATCTCTTTTTTCTGGGTCAAAAATGAAATACATTTTTTAGCATTAAATAAAAAGGGTCCCTTCAATGCTCCAGTTGGACATGTTTTTATACATAAATCGCAGGATTTGCAAATATCTCCCTTTAATGGTTGGTCTTCTTCTATTAGCTTGTCCACTAAAATACTTCCTAGAAATATCCATGAACCATATTGGGGATTTATAATAAAACCGTTCTTACCATAGCTACCTATACCTGCCCTATGAGCTATTGCCCTGTCAGATAAGGGTCCAGTATCTACAAAAGCAATATATTCTATAGGCATAGGGTTTTTTATATTAACTTCTTCCATTAATTCTTCCAACTTCCCATAAACTACCTTATGGTAGTCCTTACCCCAGGCACTTTTAGATAACACACCAGAAAGTTTCCCATTGGACTGTTTGTCCACCTTGTAATTATAAGACATGCCAATGGAAATAATGGATTTTGCTTTTGGAAAAGCCTTCAATGGATCTAGTCTTCTTTCAATATCCTCTTCCTCAAAGCCGGATAAAAAACCTTTTTTTGCCCTAACATCTATATAGGGTCTTATATTTTCAAAATCCTTAGCAGAGGTAAATCCTATTAAATCTATCCCAATATTTTTTGCTATTGATCTTATTCTATTTTTAAATTTATCCATGTAATTTTCACCCTGGCATTTTTATATTTCTATATCCTTTATTATAAACTTATGGTCCCTATAATTAAAGTATATTGTAATACTCTTAGCCTTTATATTCAAAGGTGAAAACTTTCCATAAAATAATTGTTTCCAGCCTAAGGGGTAGTCTTTAGGAAAATCATTTATGGTTTGATAAGGTAGGGGTATATATCTATTCCCCAAATTATCTTCTAGCCATATTGATTTAAAATCATCCTTGTTAAGTTTTTCTCTCTGTGTATTTTCTATTATAATCCCCAAGCCAAAAAAGCTTTCATTCCCATTTACCCAGCTGTATTCAATAAAGTACTTTTCATTTATCACCTTTTCTAAACTTATTTTAATATCCTTATGGGTATCAAAATATTTAGAATTTCCATAATTCTTTTTCAATAGTTCATCTATATTGGGTGGCAAAGGTTGTTCAGGTGGAGAAAAATAGGTAGACATGGTACGAATTGTAGATACCTGCCCATATTGAAAAGAAACCAGTGCCAAACCAAAAAATAAAGTTAAAACTACTATCACCGTAATCTTCCTTTTTATTCTAATCACCCCCAGTATACACTATGAAAAAGGAATAACATTCATACCAAAAAAGATTCCTGTCCTTTGCTAAAAAGCAATTCAGAAATCTTTACTTAACTGATAAAATAACTCTTAAAATTACATCATTTAATCTAAGTTAACAATATCTAAACCTTTTTCTTGGATATATTCAATTAATTTAGGTAACATTTCCAGGGTCTCCTTAGACTCATGGAGAAGTATTATTTGACCTGATAAGTCATGTTCTGTAACAGCCTTATATATTTTCTTGGCATCCTTGGTTTTCCAATCCTTAGGATCATTATTCCAAAGTACCATCTTATATTTTTTATCCTCTAATAGTTTTTTAGAATCTGAATTGAAGTTTCCAAAGGGTGCCCTAAATAAATGGATCTTGTCCTCTACTATATCTTCTATCATTTTTATAGAATCTATTATTTCGTATTTTTGTTTATCAAGTGAAAGTTTTTTAAGGTTGCTATGGGTCATTGAGTGACTTCCTACTGCAAAACCATTGGCATGAATTTCTTTCACATGATCAGGGTACTCTTTTATATGCTTACCTATGAAAAAGAATGTAGCACCTACATTATAGTTCCTTAAAACATTCATTATGTCTATTGTATGCTTAGACGGACCATCATCAAAGGTAATAGCTACCTTACCTTCAGGAACAGAATGGGATACTAAATCTTCTAATTCTAAAGATAAAAATGTTGGTATATTGGGAACTTCATCCTCTTTATTATTGTCTTCTTCAATGACTTTATCCCTGTCATTATCTTTATTTTCTTCCACTTCTTTGGAATTTTTTAAGACTCCTTCCTTTAGAAAAAATGTTTTTGAAATGGAAAAGGTTTTGTTCAATTGCATATATCCCAATACTACTCCCAATAATATGATTATTGAAAGGGAAATAAGGGTGAAAGAAGAAATAGGTAACTTACCAAAAAGTAATTTCTTTTTTATGTTGTTGCTATCTTTGTGGACCATGACTAAAACCCCTTTTAGTAATTTTTTAAAGATGAATTTAAAATAGCATGACAATTTATGTATTTGACTCTTAAATCACCCTTGTACTAATTATACCATTTTAGCCGAATTATTTGTAAACTTTTAATGTAGTTTTCTCACCTTTTATGTAATATTTTCTGAATTTATATATACTAGCAAACCTTAATTTTAGGGAATTGCATAAACTGTTTGCAATTCCCTATTTAATGGCATTGTAATAAACATATAACATTATAAAATGTCTGATATATTGATCATTCCATACCCTTGAGCATTATTATTTGCATTTAAAGACATAGCTGAATTAATAAGTCTGGTCTTAACTTGATCTGGTGTGAATCCTGGATTTTTTTCTAATAATAGAGCAATTGCCCCTGAAACCATTGGTGTTGACATGGATGTTCCTGTCATATTTTTATAGGGTTCATCCATCTTTTTAAACTTATACCTTCTAACACCTTGTTTTGGAAGGAACTTCTTATCGCTATTTAAAGATAAAATATCTACACCCGGAGCTACAATATCTGGTTTCATATTTCCTTCCTGGGTGGGACCCCTACTGGAAAAGCTGGGAATAGTGTCATCCCTGGTATTAATTGTTCTTTTATCATCTAGTGACCCAACAGTTATTATTTTTTTACTTATACCGGGGGAATTTATTGTTTCATTTTTTGGACCTGAATTTCCTGCCGCTGCTACAACAACCAATCCTTCATCCCATAGCCTATTTACAGCTTTTACTAATGGATCTTCACTTTCAGATAAGTCTGGATCAGAACCAATTGAAAGGGATACAACTCTAATATTATATTTATTTTTATTTTTTAGTAACCATTCTAAGCCGACAACTATATCTGAAGTATTTCCAGCCCCATTTTTGTCCATTGACTTTATGGCTATTATATTTGCCTCTGGTGCTATTCCCATGTATTTACCATTAGACATATAGCCATTTCCTGCAGCTATCCCTGCAACATGAGTACCATGGCCATTATCATCATAAGGAAAACTATAGTCTTTAACAAAATCTTTAAATGCTATTATTCTGTTATTACCTAATGCCAGGTCTGCATGAGGGTAAACACCAGTATCTATAATACCTATTCCTATTCCATTCCCTGTCAGTTTATATTGATTAGCTATATTGCCACCTATAACTGGTCTTGCAACATCCATCAGGGTTGTAAGGGTAGCATCATCTGCTATAAAATCTACCCCTGATATTAAGGCAAGTTTTTCTATACAATTGCAGGGAAAATTTATTGCATATCCATTTATTATATCAAGCCTATACTTTATTTTTGCCCTAAAGTTTTTAAAGGCTTCCTCTAATTTTCTATTTTTTATATCCTTAGAAAGTACGATAATTGATGTCCAGTCTTCTTGTTTTGCTTCCTTTAATCGCACTTGTATCCTTCTATCTATTATTTTATTTATAGACACATTATTCATAAAAAGTCACTCCTTTCCAACACCTTAAAATAGCCCAGTATAAATGTTTTACCTTCATACTGGAAAATAAAAAGTGGCGGACCTTTTACCCGCCTTCATTTTATTTTCTACTATCATAATATGTCTAATGGAAAGGAGTGTTCTATTTGTTTTTCATCATTCCCCTTAGCAGTTTTGCCAACTTCTGTAGCTTTACCTGTTCTTTGGGACTTAGTTTTTCCTTCATTTCCTCATAAAGTTTTAATCTTTCATCCTTATCATTGTTTTTTCTTATATTGTCTACCTTTTCTAAGACTTCCCTCAACTTCTCCCTCTTTTCATCATCCATGTCCCTTAGCCTATCTTCCAACTTACCTTTATTATAATCTTCCTTAACCTTTTCTAGCTTTTTTTCAAATTCCTCTGGATTATCTTCTTGCATTTTCTTTGCCTTTTCAAGAATTAGGTCTAGATCTTTATGATTATCCAACCCTTCACCCCCTTGAAATAAAATTTAATCCTTCATATTATCTTATTCCTTGATTCCTAAAAAGTTCCTAGGTATTTTAATATTTCAAAAAATCACCCTTTTCTACTATGGAGCATAAAATGAAATAGAACAAAAGAAACTTTTACCCCTATTAGCACCTTAAGGAATTGCATAAATTTCTGTTTTAAAAGGTGTTTATGCAATTCCCCTAACTTAAAATAAATTTACCAATAAAGGAGGGATTTTGTATATGGGTTTCTTAGCTAATTATTCTGGCAGTCAAGAAAGTTTATTGTTTTTCTTTTTATTGTTAGTTATTCTTTTTGACAATAGTGGATGGTTTGGAAAGGGAGATGATGAAAGTCTATTATTCTTCTTCCTACTACTGGTTATATTGTTCCAGTAATTTAAATAATAATGGTTTAGGGTGGGAGGGTTTCTCACCCTTTTTTCACTTTTAGCATAATATAAACTAGGTAACTTACCTAATAAAGATTAAGGAGGATTCATATGGCACTCTTATCTAATTTTTGTGGCAATGATGAAAGTTTGTTGTTTTTCTTCCTGCTACTAGTGATTTTCTTTGATAATTGCTCTTTCTTTAAAAAAGGTGGTAGTGATAGTAGCCTATTATTCTTTTTCCTACTGCTTGTAATATTATTTGATACTAAATAAGTCTATAATTATAAAAAATAATTAAATGAATGGGTTTTAGGGAAGGTAGCTAATTATATAGAAGGTTTGTTGAAAAAGGAAAAGAGTATAGGTTGGTATACCAACCTATACTCTTTTCCTTTAATTATTTTATCACCATAAAATTATATTAGCATAATATGAAAATGAGATTAATTATTCTATAAGGAGGTTTTTTTATGGGATTTGCCAAATATTTCGAAGGTAATGAAGATAGCCTTTTATTCTTCTTTTTACTCTTAGTAGTACTTTTTGATAATGGGGGTTGGTTTGGTAAAGGAAAAGATGATAGTTTATTATTTTTCTTCTTGCTCTTGGTAATTTTATTTACCAACTAATATCATAGGCTTCTATGCTATTAGATAATTCATAAGAATATTATAAACAAAATTTAATGATTATTTATATTGTTTATAAAATCAGATTTGTTAGTACATTTAAAGGAGGGTTTTTGTGGCTGGTTTCCTAGATGGATTTTTTAAAGGCGGGGATAATTCTATCCTATTAATAATTTTAGTGTTTTTTCTTTTAAGTGATAACGGAAAATGCGGAGGTGGATTTTTCCGAGGGGATGATAACATTATTTTAATCATCTTGGCATTCATACTTTTGAGTGGCGGAGGATTTGGTTGTTTATTTGGAGAATAAATTCTAAAAATTGCACCCCATAATTGATGGGGTGTTTTTATTATGTATATATGGATTATAGAATGAATATATTTAATTTAAAATCTAATAAATCTAACGTTAATTCTATTAGCTTTTCTATAAAATAAGGAGGGAAAATCTTATGCCCCATAATAAGGAAAATAAGGGATCCAAACAAAAAAATTTTATTAACGAAAATTCAATTTTTACCTTAATAATACTTATATTTATTATTAATAAAGTCAATAATAAAGAACCTGTTTTCGGTGAACTAAGTAATGATGAATATATAGTCACAATGGGAAATAATCCTGCTTTCCCATTGGAGAATAATGAGGACTTAGATATAAAAAATGAAAGGTTAATATTAGATTTAGAAAACCAGAAGGATTTGTTTGATATGGTGAAAGTACTAAAACCCCATATGAGTTCTAAAAACCGTCTGTTTATTAATAATCTTGAAAAATGGCTATTGTTATTAAGGGATTTGAATCAGCTTACCACCAGCCTACATACTAAAAGTAATATTGAAAAAGATCCGGAAAATGAAGAGCCAAAGAGTTTAATAAAGTTTCTTTATGATATTAAACCATTTATACATACTGATTATCAAAATCATATTGAAGAATTCATACAAGGAATTAATAGCATCTTAGATATTCAAAATAATATATTTAGCTTACAATATGCCCTTAATCAATCCAGAAATTCTAATGATGATATTACAAAAGTAAATACTATAATAAATGCTCTTAATCCATTCATGGGTGAAAATCAGAAAAAAAACCTAGCTAAATTTAAACAGCTATCTAGTATTATTGAAATGATAAACTTAAGTGAAGATATAGTTTCCACTGAAAATCCTTCTAAGAGTCAAGCAAATAGTAAAACAGCACAAGGGGAAGAAAATCAATCAGATATTTTGGAAATATTAGATATATTTGATAAGCCTTCTGATGATATAAACCATGGAGAAAATCATTCATTTCATGATATGCAAATGGCACTAGATGAGCCAATAGTAGATGTTAAACAAAGTGAAGACCCTTTAGGTAAAAAAGAGGAGTTTATATCTGAACAATCCTTAGAAGCAATAGATCAATATGAATCTATCCAGGAAAACAATACAGGGGAAGCCTAGTCTTCCCCTTGTGCCATTAAACCTTTCATAAATGACCAAATCTCGTCCTTTCCAGTTTTATTTTGGGCTGAAAACGTATAGTATTGATCATCATTTATTAAGTCTAAACTATCTTTTAGCTTTACAATATTTTTATGCCTTTGGGTCGGTTTTACCTTATCTAGTTTAGTGGCCACCACTACAGTTTTTAGGTCATAGTGCTTTAACCAGTTATACATAATTATGTCATCTTGGGTAGGTGGATGACGAAAGTCCACCATGAGAAATACACAATGTAAATTAGGGCGATTATTTAAATAATACTCTATCATCTTGCCCCATTTTTCCCTTTCCCTTTGAGAAACCTTGGCATAACCATAGCCAGGTAGATCTACAAAATAAAACATTTCATTAATTAAATAAAAGTTCATGGTCTGAGTTTTACCAGGCTGGGAGCTGGTCCTTGCCAAGGACCTCCTATCTAACATAGCATTTATAAAAGATGACTTGCCTACATTGGAGCGCCCAACCAGGGCAAATTCTGGTAAGTTATCTATTGGATATTGGCTTTCCTGGACTGCACTTATAATAATATCCGCACTAGTTATTTTCATTTGGGCTCCCTTTCAAATACAGTTTCAATCACTTCCTGCATATTTTCCACTAGTATAAAACTTAATTTTTCTCTAACATTTTCCTCTATTTCCTCCAAGTCTTTTTCATTTTCCCTTGGTAAAATAATTGTGGTTATACCTGCCCTATGGGCCGCCAATAGCTTTTCTTTAATTCCTCCTACAGGTAATACCCTGCCCCTTAGAGTTATTTCTCCAGTCATTGCCATATACTTAGGAACAGGTTTATTTATAAGTATTGATAATATAGCTGTTGCCATAGTAATACCTGCAGAGGGACCATCTTTGGGAATTGCTCCTTCTGGTATATGGAGGTGTATATCCAAGTCTTTATGGAAGTTTTCATTTATACCCAATTCCTTAGCCCTAGACCTAATGTAACTAACCCCCGCCTTAGCTGATTCCTTCATAACATCTCCTAATTGACCTGTAAGTTCTAATTTACCTGTGCCGGCCATATCAACTGCTTCTATAGTTAATGTATCACCGCCTACAGGTGTCCAGGCAAGACCTGTTACCATGCCAATTTCCTCATGGTCCCGAATCTTATCATATTTATATTGATGTTTACCTAAAAACTTATTTATATTTCCAGGGTTTAAGGTAATTGTTTTTTTATTGTTTTCTACCATTTCCTTAGCTACTTTTCGGCATACAGTGGCAATTTCCCTTTCTAAGTTTCGTACACCTGATTCCCTTGTATAATAATTTATAATATCCCTGATAGTTTGATCATTGGAACGAATATTGGCCTTTTTTAAACCGTGGGCCTTTAATTGTTTGGGCAATAAATACTTTTTTGCTATATGAAGTTTTTCTTCCTCTGTATAGCCTGAAATATAAATAGTTTCCATACGATCTAATAAAGGACCGGGAATTGTTTCTACAGAATTTGCAGTAGTAATAAACATAACCTTTGATAAATCAAAAGGAAGTTCTAAATAGTGGTCTCTAAAACTATGATTTTGTTCTCCATCCAAGACTTCCAATAATGCGGAAGTAGGATCCCCCCTAAAATCCTGACTGGTTTTATCTATTTCATCTAATAAAAATAGAGGGTTCTTGCTTCCAGCCTGCTTTATACTATAAATAATACGTCCAGGAATTGCCCCCACATACGTACGTCTATGACCCCTAATCTCAGCTTCATCCCGAACGCCCCCTAAAGACATTCTAACGAAACTCCTGTTTACTGCTCTAGCTATAGAACGGGCAATAGAAGTTTTCCCCACACCTGGCGGTCCTACTAGACATAGAATAGGTCCCTTCATTGATTGAGATAATTGGAGAACTGATAAATATTCCAGCACCCTTTCCTTGACCTTTTCTAGTGCATAGTGGTCTTCCTCTAGAATTTCCCTGGCCTCTTTAATATCCAAACTATCTTCTGTTTCCTTGTTCCAGGGCAAATCTAAAATCCACTCGATATATGTACGAATAACCCCTACTTCTGCAGATCCAGCCGGCAATTTAATGAGTCTGTTTATTTCCTTTTCTACCTTTTCCCTAACCTCTCCCTCTAATTCCAGTTCTTCCATTTTTGCCCTATATTCTTCTATTTCAGATGTTATAGATTCATTGTCTCCTAATTCCTCTTGAATTACCTTGATTTGTTCTCTTAAATAATATTCTTTTTGCACCTTATCAATTTGACTTTTCACCTTGTCATCTATATTTCTTTCAATTTTTAATATTTCTATTTCTTCCAGTAATTTTCCGTAAAGAAATTCCAGTCTCTTGTATGGTGCAATTATTTCTAATAAATCTTGTTGTTCCTCCACCTTTAAATCTAGATTTGCAATTACTATATCTGCCAATTGACCATAGTCGTCAATATTGGCAATAGTTAATAAGGTATCTGGTAATAACCTACGACTCAACTTCATATAATCCTGGAAGACTTCTATTACCATACCAATTAGAGCCTCCACCTCTTTGGCTTTCTCCAATTGGTATATGATTTCGTCAATATCAGCCTTCATAAAGGGTTCAGTTTGTCTTATCTTTCCTACTACACCCCGAGACTGACCCTCCACAAGAACCCTAATAATATTTCCAGGCATTTTAAGTAATTGTTTAATCTTTGCTATGGTACCTATACTATATATATCCTCCTGGCCAGGATCCTCCATTTCGAATTCTTTTTGGGTTACCAAAAATATTAGTTGATCACCAACCATTGCCTCTTCCAAGGCTAATATGGATTTTTGTCTGCCCACATCAAAATGAATTACCATATCAGGATAAATGCACATTCCACGCAAAGGAATGAGAGGTAGTGTATATTTTTTTACTTCTTTTATTCTTTCCTCCATTTACCTCACTCCACTTTCATCGTATTATTGTTATGACTTTAAATATTATATCCTTTACTAAAAGGTTTTTCAATTAACAGCTTATTTATGTACTCCTAGGATTTTCTTTAGTTAAAAAAGCAACCATGCCCTAAGAACATGATTGCTCCTTACTATGAAACACTTTCTTTTGGATTGTTCTTGCCCTTAGAAGTACCCTTAGATCTTTTTTTAGCATAAGATTCATTGTAAACTAATGTGGGTTCCATAGACTTCTTAATGGTATCTTCAGTTATAATACATTTCTCTATATCTTTCCTTGACGGAATTTCATACATTATATCTAGCATAACTTCCTCTAATATTGCCCTTAATCCTCTAGCACCGGTTTCCCTTTCAATAGTTTTCTTGGCTATTGACTTTAGTGCCTTTTCATCAAATTCTAATTTAACCCCATCAATCTCAAAGAGCTTTTTATATTGTTTTGTTAAGGCATTTTTAGGTTTCACCAATATTTCCATTAATGCCTTTTCATCTAGGGAATTTAGGGTTACTACCACTGGAACCCTACCTACAAATTCAGGAATAAGACCATATTTTAGAAGGTCTTGGGGTAATATGTTTTTTAAAATATCTCCAATTGCTTTATCCTCTTTGGTCTTTAGTTTCCCCTCAAAACCTATGGCATTATTACCTAAACGTTTTTCTATTATTTTTTCAATACCATCAAAAGCACCACCACAAATAAATAAAATATTAGATGTATCTATTTGTATAAATTCTTGATGAGGGTGTTTTCTGCCTCCCTGGGGAGGAACACTTGCCACAGTTCCCTCAAGAATCTTTAGAAGGGCTTGTTGGACTCCTTCACCGCTTACATCTCGAGTTATTGATGGGTTTTCTGACTTTCTTGCAATTTTATCTATTTCATCTA
>CAYMVC010000031.1:0-10978 GCA_964393755.1 uncultured Eubacteriaceae bacterium
GATGGTCAACAGATTGTCCACCCTCTTTTCCACAATTATTTACAAGCCTAAATCCACTCCCATCTAATCCTTTATCTTGAACCAGTTTCCTAGCCACATTATGAATATGGGTGACAATATCCATTTTATTATTTGGAACATCCATTAGAGAATGGAAATGTTCCTTGGGGATTATTAGAATATGTGTGGGTGCTTGGGGGGAAATATCATTAAAGGCAACAACCTTATCATCCTCATATATAAAATCGCTGGGTATTTCCTTATCCACTATTTTACAAAACAAACAATTCTTCATCTTTTCACCCCCTTGTATTCATCTGGAAGTAACATAATTGATCTAATATTAATTATTCAACATTAAAAATAAAAATCCTTCTTTAGGAATTGATAATTCTTCCTTTCATATAACCTTGACCTATGCCTTCTAGGTAAACCGTAAGAATCTTGCCCCTAATATCCTCTTTGCTATCACATAAAACCCTAATATAATTATTTGTCAATCCTTCGTATATATTATTATTAATATCTAAACTTTGTTCGAATAGAACCCTTTTTGTACTTCCAATAAATTTCTCGTAAAAAGCCCTTTCTAGGTTAGAAGCTAATCCTATTAGTTCCTTACTTCTTTTATCTTTGATCCTTCCATTTACCTGATTGGAATATTTGGAAGCTGGAGTTCCCTTTCGTGGAGAATATTTAAACACATGAATATTACTAAAACCAATGCTTTTAACAAAATTGTAGCTTTCATTAAATTCCTCATCCCCTTCCCCTGGAAAACCCACCATTATATCAGTGGTAATCGAAGCCTGTGGGAAATACTCCCTGATATTATCAATATATTGACCATATTCATCACTTGTATATTTTCTTTTCATTGCCTTTAGGATAATATCAGAACCGCTTTGAAGGGAAACATGAAAATGAGGACAGAATTTTTCAAGGGTGGCTAATTGTCCCAAAAACATCCTTGTTAAAAGGGTAGGCTCCAATGAGCTTAACCTTATTCTCTCTAAATCATTTAATTCATTTATATCTCGAATTAATTCTATCAGTGAAGTTTTTCCTATATCTTTACCGTAGGATGCTACATGAATTCCTGTTAAAACCACTTCCTTATAACCAGCCTTTATTAGTTTTTTAACTTCCTTAATAACACTTTCTGGCTTTCTACTTCTTATAGGACCTCTAGCATAGGGAATAATGCAATAAGAACAAAATTGATTGCAACCTTCCTGTATTTTTATAAATCCCCTAGTCTTACCCTTTATTTCGTATACAGATAGGTCTTCAAAATCCTGTTCTTTCATAATATTTACAACTGCATTAATCTTGTCTTCTGGCCTATCTTTTATTTTATTTACTAGATTAACTATACTTTTACGATCCTTATTTCCAATCACCAGATTAACCTCAGGTATATCCATAACTTCTTCTGGTGAGGTCTGGGCATAACAACCTGCCACAACTATAATTGCATCCTTGTTTATTTTCTTTGCCTTTCTAATCATCTGCCGAGACTTTCTATCCCCCAGATTTGTCACTGTGCAGGTATTTATAACATAGACATCTGCCCTATCTTCAAAACCTACAATAGAATACCCTTCCTTTTCAAAGATTTCAGCTAATGCCTCTGTATCATAAGTATTTACCTTACATCCTAGTGTATGAAATGCTACCTTTTCCAACTAATATCCTCCTAAATCACCTAGTACATACATCACTATAGTAAGAGAAGCAAAACCGGCGGTTTCCGTTCTCAATATCCTTGGACCTAGGGTAAAGGGTATTGCCCCTTTTTCTCGTGCCTGAAGAATTTCCCCCTCTTCAAATCCACCTTCCGGACCAATCAATATTCCAATTTTACTAACAGTAGTATGATTTATTAAAATACTTCTTAAACCCCTAGCCTTTTCCTGCTCATAGGCTATGATATTTAAGTCATTGTCCTTTAAAATCTCCATAGCATTAGCAAAACCTTTAACACTTTCTATTTTAGGAATCCTGGCCCTTTTAGATTGTTTTGCAGATTCATAGGCGATTCTTTGCCAACGGTCTAACTTTTTTGCTTCTGTTTTTTCATTATCAAGTTTTACAATAGTTCTTTCTGTATGAATAGGTACAATAGAATAGATACCTAACTCCGTACATTTTTGAATTATCATGTCCATCTTTGTAGATTTAGGTAATCCCTGGTACAAGGTAATCTTAATATTAGATTCTCCCTTAGAAAGATCACAAGCCCTTATAGCAGTCCTTATATAATCCTCATCCATTTCTCGGATTACTACATTATAATCGTTCCCTGCCCCATCACATATTTCCAGTTCTTGTCCTACTTTTAATCTTAATACCCTTTTTATATGTTTTACATCTTCTCCTAAAATATCTATAGACTTATTAATTTTATCCACCTGACTAGTATCTACAAAAAATCGATACATAACATACCTCCAAATTATACACTACAACAGAGGGCTATCCATTCACCCATTTTTTCAACAGAAAGTATCTTAATATTGTCCCCTTCTAATGCCAGCTTTAAATCCTCAAATCTATCTAAGATTATACCTGAAGCTATAAAAATTCCCCCATCATTTAAATATGACCGAATATCTTTTATCAAGTTCAATATTACATCAGTAACAATGTTTGCAACAACTATATCTCCCTTTTCTTTTACTTGGTCAAATAAATAACCTTCCCTAATTTTGAACATATCTTCCACTTGATTAATCATTATATTTTCCTTTGCCACCTTAATAGCAAGAGGGTCAATATCCACACCTATTACCTTTTTACTTCCTAATTTAGCTGCCACTATCCCAAGTATACCAGTGCCAGAACCTATATCTATAACTATGTCACCTCTCCTAACATGCTTTTCCAATAACTTTATACACAATTGGGTTGTTTCATGGGTACCAGTACCAAATGCCATACCCGGGTCCAATTCTATAACTTGTTCACCTTCTTCTCCCTTATAGCTTTCCCAGGATGGTTTTATAACAATATTTTCTCCAATCTTCACTGGTTTATAATATTGTTTCCAAGCGGTAGACCAGTCTTCTTCAAATACCTCTGCTGTAGTAACTTCTCCCAACCCTGCATCAATTCCAGCCTCCCTAACTTGTTCCACCCGTTCTTTTATTAGCTGGATATTATCTGGGAGATTAGGAGATTCAGATAGATATCCCTTGACACATACATTTTCCTCTAGTGCACCCAATAGGCTTTCATCAATATAATCCCAATTATCTGCCTCATTTTGAAAGACTATTGCATCCTGAGGGTCCTCTATTACCACCCCTCCGGCACCAGATTCATGAAGGATATTGGACATGCTTTCCACTGCTTCATGGCTAGTTCTAATTTTAACTTCAATCCATTTCATATACTGACCTCCTCTTTACAACAGATGGTTAATATCATATAAAATCACTTCATATTTGAATGAAGTGATTTATACTATACACCAAAAACATCCTTTACTTTTTCGAAAAAGCCTTTAGTTTGTTCGTGGACCTCTTCCCCACTTATCTCGGCAAACTTCTGAAGTAATTCTTTTTGCTCCTTGTTTAATTTTCTAGGCACCTCTACCTTAATTTTAACATATTGGTCCCCTCTACCTCTGCCATTAACATTTGGTACCCCTTTATCCCTTAAACGAAATACTGTTCCAGTCTGGGTACCTTCAGGTATGGAATACTTGACCTTTCCATCTAAGGTAGGTACTTCTAATTCATAACCTAAGGCTGCTTGAGCAAAGGTTACAGGTACATCACAATATATATTATTTCCCTCCCTAGTAAATATTGGGTGGGGTTTTACATGAATGTAGACATATAAGTCTCCCCTTCTTCCTCCCTTTTCACCAGGTTCCCCTTCCCCCCTTAGGGGTAATATGCTGCCATTATCCACACCAGCAGGGATATTTACTGAAATAGTCCTAGTTTTTTGTTCTTTACCACTTCCATGGCAAGTAGAACATGGAGAATCTATAATTTCTCCACTTCCATTACATTTATCACAGGTTTTAACATTTACAAACCTGCCTAAAGGGGTGTTTTGGGTGTATTGTACTTGGCCCGATCCACCACATTTTCCACATGTTTTCACCTGTGTTCCCGGTTTAGCTCCAGAACCATCGCAGGTATGGCAGTCTTCCATACGGGTAACCCTTATATCAACCTTTTTACCAAAGGCAGCTTCTTCAAACTTCAATACAATATCTTCCCTAATATCTGCTCCTTTTTGGGGACCCCTTCTACGACTACTGCTTCCAAAACCGCTAGAACCGCCAAAGAATGTACTAAATATATCCTCAAAACCGCCAAATCCATCAAATCCACCAGAACTAAATCCACCAAAACCATTAGGATCATTACCTGCATGACCAAATTGGTCATAGTTAGATCTTTTTTGGCTGTCACTTAAAACTTCATAGGCTTCGTTGACTTCTTTAAACTTATGTTCTGCCTCCTTATTACCTGGATTTAAGTCCGGATGATATTTTTTTGCCAGGGTCCTATATGCTTTTTTTATATCTCCTTCTGTGGCATTCCTATCAATGCCTAGAACTTCATAATAATCTTTTTTGCTCATTCCTTCACCCCTTTAGCCCTAATAGGGAAGAGCCTTATCCCTTCAAAAATCCAGCAACCGAAGTGCTTGATTCTGGTTGCTGGATTAGGCTTACTAAATTGTCTTGAATTTATAGTTAAACTGTTAATAAGTTTATTATATTATTTTTCCTCATCTTCATCAACTACTTTATAATCAGCATCTACTATATTATCATCTTCTTCAGCTTTTTCACCTTCTTGGCCAGCCTCAGATTGAGCCTGTTGGGCAGCCTGCTCATACATCTTTTGTGATATGGCATGGAAAGATTCTGTAAGTTCCTCTGTTGCCTTTTTAATTGCCTGGGTGTCATTACCTTCTAATTTTTTCTTTAGATTAGCTAAATGACCTTCCACCTTTTGTTTTTCGTCGGCAGAAATCTTATCTCCTAATTCCTTTAAGGTTTTCTCAGTTTGATATACTAAGCTATCTGCATTATTTTTAACTTCCACTTCTTCCTTTTTCCTTTTATCTTCTTCAGCAAACTTCTCTGCTTCCTTTACCGCTTTGTCTATTTCATCATCGTTTAAATTAGTAGTAGATTGAATTACTATCTTTTGTTCTTTACCTGTTCCTAAATCTTTAGCAGATACATTTACAATACCATTGGCATCAATATCAAAGGTAACCTCAATTTGAGGAATTCCCCGAGGGGCTGGCACTATTCCACTTAATTGGAAATTCCCTAATGTTTTATTATGGGCAGCCATTTCCCTTTCTCCTTGAAGGACATGAATATCCACACTAGGTTGATTATCTGCTGCTGTAGAGAAGATTTGGCTTTTCTTTGTAGGTATAGTAGTATTTCTTTCAATTAACTTTGTAAATACTCCACCTAAGGTCTCAATGCCTAAGGATAGAGGCGTAACATCTAGTAGTAATACATCCTTAACTTCTCCTGTAAGCACACCGGCTTGAATAGCAGCGCCTAGGGCAACACATTCATCTGGGTTAATTCCCTTGTGGGGCTCCTTACCGGTTATTTTCATTATAGTATCTTGGACTGCTGGAATTCGTGTAGATCCCCCTACTAAAATCACCTTATCTAGTTCATTAGCCTCTAACCCTGCATCCTTTATTGCAGACCTTGTAGGTTCAACTATCCTGTCTACCACGCTAGCAGTTAATTCATCAAATTTTGCCCTGGAAAGATTTAAATCCAAGTGCTTGGGACCTGTTGCATCAGCCGTTATAAAGGGTAAATTTATATTAGTAGACATAACACTGGAAAGTTCAATTTTAGCCTTTTCTGCAGCTTCCTTTAACCTTTGCAATGCCATTTTATCCTGTCTTAAATCTATTGAATTAGCTTTTCTAAATTCTTCCGCCAAATAGTCAATAATCTTATCATCAAAATCATCTCCACCTAGCCTATTATCTCCTTTAGTGGCTAACACTTCAAAAACTCCATCTCCCAACTCCAGGATGGATACATCAAAGGTACCTCCACCTAAATCAAATACTAAGATTTTTTGATTGTCTTCCTTATCTAAACCATAAGATAATGAAGCAGCAGTCGGCTCATTAATTATCCTCAGTACCTCCAAACCTGCAATCTTTCCCGCATCCTTAGTAGCCTGTCTTTGGGTATCAGAAAAGTATGCCGGAACTGTTATAACTGCCTGGGTTACCTTTCCCCCTAAATATTCCTCAGCATCTTGTTTTAATTTTTGAAGGGTCATTGCAGAAATCTCTTGGGGAGAATATGTTTTATCATCTATTTTAACCTTAAAATCAGATCCCATTTCCCTCTTTATAGATAGTATAGTTCTTTCTGGGTTTGTCACAGACTGCCTCTTGGCTAGTTGGCCGATTAATCTTTCATTATCTTTTGAAAAGGCCACTATAGAAGGAGTGGTTCTATTCCCTTCAGCATTAGGTATAACAACAGGTTCTCCGCCCTCCATTACTGCAACACATGAATTTGTAGTTCCTAAATCAATTCCTATAACTTTACTCATTTACAAATAACCTCCTTAATTATTCCTATTAAAATATTAATTATCATGAATACAAACCCTGACAACACTTGCCCTAATGACCTTATCTTTATGTTTGTATCCCTTTTGTAGCACATCTATTATTGTATTATCTTCACATTCTTCCACACACTCCTGGGCAACAGCATGGTGAATATTAGGATCAAAGACTTGGCCAAGAGCAGGAATTTCCTCTACTCCTAACTTTTCTAAAACTTGGATTAATTGTTTAAAGACCATTTCTACTCCTTGTATATAACCACTATTATTGTCCCCTATTTCCTTAAGGGATACTAGAGCCCTTTCAAAATTATCCAATACGGGGAGAATATTTCCAACAATATCCCTAGTAGCATTAGCATAAGCTTCAGCTTTTTCCCGGTCTGTCCTTTTTTTATAGTTATCAAATTCTGCTAATTTACTTAAATACCTGTTCTCCTTTTCTTCAATACTAGATTCTAACTCCTTAATTTTTTGCTCCAAATGTAAGAATTCTTGCTCCTCCTCTTTGCTTTCTTTACTGTTCTTAACTTCCTCTTCTACTTCTTCCTCCATAATTTCCTGTTCATCATTATTATTTAAGTCCTCTTGCATGCTTTCACCTCTTACTAAGTTTTATATAAAGGGTAGCCCCTATTTTAATCAATCAAGGTCCTTTTAACCAATTCATTTAACTGACCAGTCAGGTGGTTTAAAAGTCCAACTACCCTGCCATATTCCATCCTAGTTGGACCAATTACTCCGATTGTACCTAATACTCTTCCATTAAATTGGTAGGTAGCTGTGATAAGACTACATTCTCTAACTTCATCCATTTTGTTCTCAGAACCTATGGTAATATTTATTCCATCATCACTAGCAGAAGATAGTAATTGGACTAGAATATTTTTTTGTTCCCAAAGGTCTATAAAATCCTTAGCTTTTTCCAGGTCCTTAAATTCTGGAAAATTAAATATATTGGTTATTCCATTGGTATATACCTTAATACCTTCATTGTTTGCCAATGTATCTCTTATAATTGGCAGTATATCCCTTAAAATAATGCTTTCTTCCTGACTGAGTTCATTTAATATATCAAAAACATCTTGCTCCAGGTGTAAGATATTAGACCCTTTAATAAATTCATTCAAAACATTACTGACTTTAATCAGGGTATTACTACTAATCATCCTCCTTGAATTAATAACAACGTTTCTAACTACGCCCTCCTTACTTATAATAACCATAAGTATTTTTTCTTCCTGTAAGGGGACTAATTGAATATGTTTTACAGATGCTCCATAGAGTTGAGGTGTTAAAGCCATGGATGTATAATTGGTAAAATTAGATAATATTTTGGAAGTTTGGGAGATTATTTCATCTAATTCCCCCACATAGCTTTCATATTCTTTATTAATTGTCTGTTCTATTATCTTATTTATCTTATCCACTTTCATTAATTGGTCAACATAAATACGATATGCCTTGTCTGAAGGAATCCTTCCGGAAGATGTATGGGGTTGCTCTAAATATCCCATTTCCTCCAGATCTGCCATTTCATTTCTAATGGTAGCAGGACTTATTCCAAGATTATATTTTTTTGCTATTGTCCTAGAACCGACAGGTTCTGCAGTGGCAATATAATCTTTAATAATAGCATGTAAGATCTTCATCTTTCGCTCCCTAATATCCAAAACATCACCTCCTCTTTGTTAGCACTCTATAGTTGTGAGTGCTAATACTTGATATAAAAATACCATTACTTTTATAATTTGTCAATACCTTTAATGGGTATTTATAGAAAAGATTGAAAAACATAATTTGCAAAATCCAAACCTTTAGAAGTCAGAAAAATATTTCCCCTATTTTCTATTAATCCCTGACCAATTAATTTATTTAAAACATCTCCATATACAGTCTCAATTTCCTCCTCAAAGGTGTTGAAAAAATCCTTAGGCGAAATACCCCGGACCTTTCTAAGTCCTAAAAATACATATTCCTCTATTAATTCTTTCCTGGTCAATTTATGATTATTAGCTACTGGTAATATGCCACTAGACAGGGTCTTTATATATTTCTCCACAGAATTAAAATTGGAAAACCTATAGTTATTAAAAAAAGAATGGGCAGATGAACCAATACCTATATAAGGTTTAACATCCCAATAAATCAAATTATGTATACACTGAAAACCATCTTTGGCAAAATTTGATATTTCATAATGGTTATAACCCTTACCTGATAAAAACTCCTTTGTATGGTAGTACATCTCCCTTTCTAAATCCTCATTTATATTAATTTCCCCCCTTTTATATAGTTCATAAAAGGGGGTCCCTTCTTCTATTATCAAGCTATAACATGATAAATGGGAAGGTTTTAGGGATGTTACCTCTTTTAATGTCTCTTTCCAATCATCCATAGATTGATCTGGTAGTCCAAAAATTAAATCTATGTTAATATTTTGAAATCCTAGCTTTTTAACATTGTCAAAGGTCTGTAAAAATTGCTTATTGGTATGAATTCTACCTAATTTCTTTAATAATCTATCCTGGCTTGCCTGTAGTCCTATGCTTAATCTATTAATGCCAGCTTCCTTATAATCTATTAGCTTATATAAATCAAAGGTTCCTGGATTCCCCTCCATAGATATTTCTGCATTATTTCCTATGGCAAAAGCTTTTTTAACTTCATTTAAAATTTCTACTATATATTTAGAATCTATATAGGTTGGGGTGCCCCCGCCAATAAATATAGTCTTAACTATAATATTTGGATATTTTCCAGCTATTAACTGGATTTCCTTTTTTATAGCCCCAATATAGGGAGCAATTCTATTCTTTAAATTACAATAGGAAGGAAAATCACAATAATAGCACTTCTTAGCACAAAAAGGAATGTGGATATACAATCCACAGTCAATATTATTCAACCTGTACACCTCTAATTCATTTTTAAAACAGACATAAAGGCTTCTTGAGGTACTTCCACATTACCCACCTGTCGCATTCTCTTTTTACCTTCTTTTTGTTTCTCTAATAGTTTTCTTTTTCTTGAAATATCTCCACCATAGCATTTAGCTAATACATCTTTTCTTAGTGCCCTAATGGTCTCCCTAGCGATAATCTTTCCGCCTATAGCTGCCTGAATAGGTATTTCAAACATTTGTCTAGGAATAACATCCTTTAATTTTTCGGCTATTGCCCTACCCCTTGTATAAGCCTTATCATTGTGAACAATAAAGGATAGGGCGTCTACTATTTCTGAATTTAATAAAATATCTAGTTTTACTAAAGAGGATCTTTCATAATCCTTTAATTCATAATCAAAGGAAGCATATCCCTTTGTCCTAGATTTTAATGCATCAAAAAAATCATAAATAATTTCGTTTAGGGGTAAATCATATTCTAAGACTACCCTTGTTTCTTCTATATAATTCATAGTTTTGTAGATACCTCTACGTTCCTGACATAATTCCATTACTGATCCTAAAAATTCAGTGGGTGCCATTATAGATGCCTCTACAATAGGTTCTTCCATATAATCTATTTCCATGGGGGAAGGTAAATTTGTAGGGTTGTCCACCCAAAATATTTCTCCATCTGTCTTTACTACCTTATATATTACACTGGGCGCAGTTGTTACAAGATCAATATTATACTCCCTTTCCAGTCGCTCCTGAATTATTTCCATATGCAATAGACCTAGAAATCCACAGCGAAAACCAAATCCCAAGGCAATAGATGTTTCTGGTTCAAATAATAAGGCAGCATCATTTAATTGGAGTTTGTCTAGAGCATCCCTTAAGTCCTCATACCTTGCTCCATCTGCCGGGTAAATACCGCAATAGACCATAGGGTTAATTTTCTTATAGCCTGGTAATGGATCTGATGCAGGGTTTTCAGCATCCGTTATAGTATCTCCTACCCGAGTATCCTTTACATTTTTTATACTGGCTGCCACATAGCCAACTTCCCCGGCGCTTAATTTATCTACCGGCATTAGAGAAGATAAGAACAAGCCCACTTCATCTACTTCAAATACCTTACCGGTGGACATCATTTTAATTTTAGAATCCTTTTTTATGGTTCCTTCCTTTACCCTAATTGATGCAATAACACCCCTGTAAGTATCATAGTAGGAATCAAAAATTAATGCCTTTAAAGGGGCATTTCTATCACCAGTTGGTGGCGGAACATTTTTTACTATAGATTCTAACACATCTTCAATCCCAATGCCTTCCTTTGCCGATATAAGAGGGGCACCTCCAGCTTCTACCCCTATTACTTCAGTAATCTCTTCCTTAATTCTTTCAGGATCTGCACTGGGTAAATCAATTTTATTTATTACCGGTAGGATTTCTAAGTCATTATCAATTGCTAAATACACATTTGCAAGGG
>CAYMVC010000032.1:0-10941 GCA_964393755.1 uncultured Eubacteriaceae bacterium
CCAGCCTAAAACAGGCGTAATAACTAATATTAAGAATAAAGCAGCTATAAATACAAAAATAGCCCTATATTCCCTTGTTAAAAAAGCCATAGCACCTTCTTCTATATATGTGGAAATTTCTTTCATTCTGTCTGTACCAGCATCCATCTTATTAATCTTGCTGGATAAGTAATAGGCGAATAATAATGCAATTACACCTACAATAGGAGCTAAAAATACATAGTCCATTTGTTTAATACCCTCCTTATAATAGAAAACCCAAAGCCATGTTATGTCTTAATCTAACATGGCCTCTACTTTATTTTATATTATTTTTGCAGCATAGTTAAGATAAGAGCTGATAACATAAATACCACGGCAGATATAGTTGTCATTCTAGCTAAAACAGCCTCATACCCCTTAGCTTTCTTTTTACCAAAAAGGCTTTCGGCTCCTCCGCCTATTGCCCCTGATAGTCCCGCACTCTTCCCTGGTTGTAGTAATATACTTCCAATCAATACTAGACTAGTTATTACCAATAGTATTATTAAAAATGTTGTCATACCAACACCTCCCCCCATATGCCTAACATTGTCATTTTAACATAAGAAGATTTAAAATTCAACCAAAAATAAGGGAGATAATTCTCCCTTTCTATTATAAGGAAATATAAGCTTTTTATACATTTATCTTTTTAAGTTGTAGAATGATTTTATTCCATTGTATTCAGAAGACGCTCCCAGTTCTTCCTCTATTCTAAGAAGTTGGTTGTATTTTGCTACCCTATCTGATCTAGAAGGTGCCCCCGTTTTAATCTGTCCAGCATTAACTGCCACTGCTAAATCTGCTATTGTTGTATCTTCAGTTTCTCCTGAACGGTGAGATATAACTGCTGTATATCCTGCCCTTTCTGCCATTTTAATAGCATCTAAAGTTTCAGTTAAAGTTCCAATTTGGTTTACCTTAATAAGAATTGAATTACTGATTCTTAATTCTATTCCCTTAGATAATCTTTCTGTATTAGTTACAAAAAGGTCATCTCCAACTAGTTGAACCTTTTTACCTAACTTTTCAGTTAAAAGCTTCCATCCTTCCCAGTCTTCTTCATCTAGACCATCTTCAATGGAAATAATGGGGTACTTTTCAATTAACGTTTCATAGTAATTTACCATTTCTTCAGATGTTCTTGCAATACCTTCTCCTTCAAGATGGTATTTCCCATCCTCTTTATATAATTCTGTAGCAGCCACATCCATAGCTATAAAAATATCTTTACCTGCTTCAAATCCTGCTTCTTTAATTGCTTCCATAATAACTTCAATGGCTTCTTCATTAGATGTAAGGTTAGGTGCAAATCCCCCTTCATCGCCAACTGCTGTGTTTAATCCCTTGTTCTTTAACACACTTTTTAAACTATGGAAGATTTCAGCACACATTCTTAGGGCTTCGCTAAAGCTTTCTGCTCCCACTGGCATAACCATAAATTCTTGTATATCCACATTATTATCAGCATGTTCCCCACCATTTAATATATTCATCATAGGAACAGGTAAGGCTTTTCCATTAACTCCTCCAAGATATTGGTACAAAGATAAACCAAGAGCTTCTGCTGCTGCCCTGGCAACAGCTAAGGATACACCTAGTATTGCATTTGCCCCTAATTTTCCCTTATTTGGTGTCCCATCTAATTCTATCATGTGCTTATCTATACCTACTTGGTCTAAAGCATTCCAACCGATTATTTCTGGACCTATAACCATATTTACATTATCTACAGCATCCAAAACGCCCTTGCCTAGATATCGACTCTTATCACCATCTCTTAATTCTACAGCTTCAAAAAATCCAGTGGAAGCTCCAGATGGAACAGCAGCCCTTCCTATGTATCCACTTTCTAGTTCTACTTCCACTTCTATTGTAGGATTACCTCTTGAATCCAGTATTTCTCGTCCATATACATCTACAATTGCAGTCATATTTTATTTCTCCTTTCAAATTACTGTTTTATTATATGATTATTGATTCACCAGTCATTTCGCCTGGTTTATCTAAATTCATTAATTCTAATAATGTAGGGGCTATATCTGCCAGTTTTCCTTCCTTTAGCCTTAAATCCCCTCCACCAACAATTATACACTTTACCTTATTGGAGGTATGGGCAGTATGGGGTTTATTGGTATTATAATCAATCATCTGTTCTGCATTTCCATGGTCAGCAGTAATAATTGCCCTTCCATCATGTTCTAGGATTGCTTGGATTACCTTATTCACACAATCATCTACAGCTTCAACCGCCTTTACAGCAGCTTGAAGGTCCCCAGTATGTCCTACCATATACGCATTAGCATAATTTTATTCAATTAGGTTATATTACCCAGATTTTACAGCATGAAAGACCTTATCTGTTAATTCATAGGACCTCATTTCAGGTTGTAAATTATAGGTGGCTACCTTGGGAGATGGAATTAATATTCTATCCTCTCCTTGAAACTTTTTTTCTATTCCACCATTAAAGAAATATGTTACATGGGCATATTTCTCTGTTTCGGCTATTCTCAATTGTTTCAGACCCTTGCTACTTACATATTCCCCTAGTGTATTATATATTGTTTCAGGCTCATAAGCCACGTGTACATTTTCAATAGTTGGGTCATATTGGGTCATTGTAACAAAAGTAAGGGAGTGGGGTCTTTTCTCCCTATCAAAACCATCAAATTCCTCATCCATAATTGCCCTGGTAATTTGTCTTGCCCTATCAGGTCTAAAATTAAAGAAAATAATTGAATCCTTATCTTTTATAAGGGGTATTGCCTCCCCTTCTTTACCTATTATAGTTGGTAAAACAAATTCATCACTGGTACTAGTATAAGCATATTCAATAGCCTCCCTAGATGAAGATGAATATTCACCCTTACCTAAAATCAGCCCATCATATGCTAGCTTAGTTCTTTCCCATCTTTTATCCCTATCCATACTATAATAACGACCTGATATTGATGCAATTTGTCCTAGTCCAATTTCTTTTATCTTATCTTCCAGTTGTTCTAAATAGTCAATAGCACTTTTAGGAGGAGTATCCCTACCATCTAAAAAGCAATGGATATATACCTTATTAAGACCTTGGATTTTTGCTAATTCTAGTAAACCGTATAGATGGGTAATATGACTATGGACACCACCATCAGAAAGCAAACCTAAGAGATGCAGGGGAGAATTGTTTTTCTTTGCACTTTCCATTGCCCTTAAAAGCTCTGGGTTTTCAAAGAAACTCCCCTTTTCGATGTTTTTTGATATCCGGGTTAATTCCTGATAAACTATTCTTCCTGCTCCAAGGTTTAGGTGACCAACTTCTGAGTTACCCATTTGTCCTTCTGGTAAACCCACAGATAACCCACTGGCATTAAGAAAGGTATGGGGATATTTTGACCAAAGCCCATCAATATTTTTAGTATTAGCTGAATAAACAGCATTACCTATTTCTTTTTTTGTGTAACCAAAACCATCTAATATAATTAAAGCTGTCATTGGCTTTTTCAAAACTATTCCCCCTCAAGCAATTTAATAATTAACAAGTGGTGCAAATTGATCTGCCTTTAGACTTGCTCCACCCACTAGGGCACCATCAATATGTGGTTTTGCCATTAATTCCTTTATATTACCAGGTTTTACACTACCACCATATTGGATTCTTACTTCCTCTGAAGTCTTTTCATCTGAAAATTCCCTTACTTCTTCCCTAATCCATCCACATACCTCGTTGGCATCATCACTGGAAGCAGTTTTCCCAGTTCCTATTGCCCAAATAGGTTCGTAGGCAATTACAAGACTGGCTATTTCTTCATTTGATAAGCCCTTTAAGGCATTTTTAACTTGGCTAGTGACAACTTCCTTTGCCTTATTATTTTCTCTTTCTTCTATAGTTTCTCCAACACAGACGATAGGATTCAATTTTAATTTTAATGCCTTAATTACTTTTTTATTTACTGTTTCATCTGTTTCATTATAGTATTGTCTTCTTTCAGAATGACCTATGATAATATATTCTATACCCAATTCTTTTAGCATCTCACCAGATACTTCTCCAGTATATGCTCCATTTTCCTCATAATGCATATTTTGTGCCCCAACCTTTATAGATGTTCCCTTTGTTAATTCTAAGGCTCCTTCTATGGAAAGATAAGAAGGACATATTACTACTTCTACATTAGAATCAACTACTAATGGTTTAAGACTTTCTATTAAATCTTTAGATTCCTTTATAGTATTATTCATTTTCCAGTTTCCAGCTATAATTGGTTTTCTCATTTTATTACCTCCCTTATCTTATTTATCCTGTAAGACCTTAATTCCTGGAAGTTCTTTTCCTTCCATTAATTCTAGTGATGCTCCCCCACCTGTTGATATATGGGTCATATTCTCAGTGAAGCCAAATAGTTTAACAGCTGCAGCAGAGTCTCCACCACCTATTATAGTTGCACCCTTATTATTAGCTAATGCCTTTGCAATCACCCTAGTTCCCTTTGAAAATGCCTCCATTTCAAATACTCCCATGGGCCCATTCCATACTATTGTTTTGCTTTCTCCAATAGCTTTAACAAATTCTGTATAGGTCTTTTCCCCTATATCTAGCCCCATAAATTCCTTGGGGAATTCTTCTATTGAAACAGTTTTATAATCTGCATCTGCCTTAAACTCCTTTGCAACAACCACATCTGTGGGCAACAAAAGTTTAACATTCTTTTCCCTAGCCTTATTTAGTATTTCTTTTGCCAGGTCTATCTTATCTTCCTCTAATAGGGAAGTACCGATTTCAAAACCTTGTGCCTTTAGGAAGGTAAATGCCATACCCCCTCCAATAATAAGGGTATCCACTTTATTTAGTAAATTATTAATTACCCCTATCTTATCAGATACTTTAGCCCCCCCAAGTATAGCTGCAAAGGGTCTTTCTGGGTTTTCAAGGGCTTTGCCCATCACCTTTAATTCCTTTTCTATTAGAAAACCTCCATAGGCAGGTAAAAATTCTGCTATGCCTACTGTGGAGGAATGTGCCCTATGGGATGTTCCAAAGGCATCATTTACAAAGATATCTCCCAGATCAGCAAGCTCCTTTGAAAAAATAGATTCGTTTTTGGTCTCCTCTTTTCTAAATCTTACATTTTCCAGAAGGACTACTTCCCCTTCCTTTATTTTTGCCACTGCCTCCTTAGTCTTGTCACCTACTACCCTTTCATCTGAAACAAATATAACATCCTTCTGCAAATAGCCTGATAATACTTGGGCAACTGGCTTTAGACTATATTCTGGATTAGGTTGACCTTTTGGTCTTCCCAAGTGGGATAATAAAATAATTTTTGCACCACTATCTATTAAGTACTTGATGGTAGGTAATGCGGATACAATTCTGGTATCGTCGGTTATATTTTTGTCTTGATCCAAGGGTACATTAAAATCCACCCTCATTATCACCCTTTTTCCTTTTACATCCACATCCTTAATGGCCATTTTATTAAGCATATCTTACCTCCTTTAACCATAAAAATAAACTAAACATATATAGAAAACTGACTTTTAAAAGTCCGGTCCATAGCAAAATACTATAAAACCGGACCCTTTATGCCCTAAAAATATTAACAATTTTTTATTTGTTAAATACCCTTTTCACCTATGAATTTAACAAGATCAACCACCCTATTAGAATAACCCCACTCATTATCATACCAGCTAACTACCTTAGCCTTATTTCCTCCAATAACCATGGTAGAAAGTCCGTCAACAATAGATGACCTTGGGTCTTGTTTATAGTCTATTGATACTAAAGGCTCATTGCTAAAACCTAATATTGTATCATCAGCTGCTTCCCTTAAAGCTTGGTTCAATTCTTCTGCTGTTGTTTCTTTTTCTAGTTCAAATACCACATCAACTACGGAAACAGTTGGGGTAGGTATTCGCATTGCCATCCCATTAAGTTTTCCCTTCAGTTGTGGTAATACTAAGGCCACAGCCTTTGCTGCTCCTGTAGTAGTAGGTATAATCGATTCCCCTGCAGCCCTAGCCCTTCTTAGGTCTGAGTGGGGTAAATCAAGAATCTTTTGGTCATTTGTATAGGCATGAACTGTTGTCATTAAACCAGATTTAATTCCAAATCTCTCATCTACCACCTTTGCTACCGGTGCCAAGCAATTTGTTGTACAAGATGCATTTGAAATAACATGATGATTTTGTGGGTCGTATTTTTCTTCATTTACTCCCAGTACTATTGTAATATCTTCATCCTTTGCCGGAGCACTTATAACCACTTTTTTAGCTCCTGCTGTAATATGCTTAGATGCTTTCTCCTTAGTTGTGAAAAGTCCTGTAGATTCTATCACTACATCTACTCCTAAATCACCCCAAGGCAATAATCCTGGGTCTCTTTCTGCAAACACCTTTATTTCTTTTCCTTCAACAACTATTGCCCCTTCCTTTGCTTCCACCTTAAATGGGAAAACTCCTCCAACAGAGTCATATTTTAATAGATGGGCCAAGGTTGATGGGTCAGTAAGATCATTTATAGCAACAACATCTACTTCTTCAACATTTCTTAAAAAGTATGCCCTTAAAACATTTCTACCAATTCTTCCAAAACCATTAATTGCTACTTTTACTTTCATATAAATTCCTCCTTAATTTTATTTGTTTTTAATAATAGCTTTTGCTGCACTTTCATCTGTTATTAATATAAGGTCCTTTCTAATTTTACAATTAGCTTTTATTGCTTCTGCTTTATTTGCTCCACCGGCTATTGCAATGGCATAGGGAATCTTTTTAAAATCTTCCACACCTATTCCAACGCTACTGGATCTATATATAACATTGCCCTCCTTATCAAAATAATGACCAAAGGCTTCAGCAATTGCATTGCTTTTTATAAGAAATTTTCTTTTTTCATCCAGCAAGCCTCTTCTTTCGGCAATTTCCTCTGCCCTACTTATTCCATAAATTAGAACATCTAAGTTTTTTAGCTTATTAAGGGTTTCTCTCACAATCGGGTTAGCCTTTAAGGCTTCTAAAACCTCATCTTCTACATCATCAGGCATATGTATTAATTCATAAGAACCATTTAGCTTGTCTGCTAATTGAGCTGCTATATTATTGGCTTGCTTATTGGCATCCTTCCCCATTCCCCCCCTGGCAGGAATAACTAAAATATTTGATAACCTTATATGTGCCATACCTTCTGCCACAGCTAATACACTGGAACCTCCTGTTACACCAATTATCATATTGTTTTTAAGTATGGATTTAATATATTTGGCTGCTTCAATACCTAATAAGTCTATAGCTTTTGGATTAGTGTCAATATTTCCAGGTAATATTTTTAAGTTTTCTATAGACAAGACTTCTTTTGTTTTTGCCTCTAGATAAGATAATCCCCTTAATTCATATAATAATTTCTGTAACTTTTTTATTATAAGTTCTCCTTCTTCAGTAACTATCATACCCTGTCTGAGAATTTCAATCAGATTTTGCTCCTGCATTTTGTTGGTTTCTTTCCTAACCATTCTTTCACCCATATCTAATTGATTAGCCAATGTTCGCCTGCCTATAGGTTGAAATAAAAATATATTTGATAAAATATTATATCTATTTTCTATAAGTTCGAATAGTTCTGGCGCTATTCTTTTTTCTAGTTCTATAATTTCTTTAATATCCATTAACAAACTCCTTAAAACAATATAGATTATGTAATATTATTTTTTGTTAAATTAATAAATTTATTCAAATAGGCATGGGACCGTTGTGTCCCAGTGGGTCATTCTAGTATTATTTTACACCATATTTTAACCCTTTTCAAGTAAAAAAATAAATAGATGGGAATTCCATCTATTTAAATATATCTTTTTCTTTTTGATGAAGATAATATTCCTAATTCGTCCCTATACTTTGCTATAGTTCTTCTAGAAATGCTAATCTCCTTTTTCTTAAGAATATTTACTATTTCCTGATCACTTACTGGCTTTTGAACATTCTCCTTTGATATTATATCTTTAATAATATCCTTTATTCCTATAGAAGATATTATTTTCCCATCTTGGTTTTCAATACCCCAATTGAAAAAGTATTTTAATTCGAATAATCCCATTGGGGTTTGAATATACTTACCATTTGTAGCCCTGCTTACAGTGGATTCGTGGATATCTAACTTTTCAGCAATTTGTCTTAAGGTAAGGGGTTTTAGTGCCTTAACACCTTCCTTAAAAAAGTTTATTTGTACCTCCAGTATTGCAGCAATTACATTATATAGGGTATTTCTTCTTTGCTCAATATTTTTTATTAACCACATTGCCGACTCTAGCTTTTCTTTTAAATATTTTGAGGTAAGGGAGGAGGAGGATTCAGATTTTAATATGCTTTTATAAAATTCACTTATCTGTAATCTTGGTGCTGTAGTATCATTTATGGTAATTATATATTCGTTTCCTACTCTTTCTATAAATGCATCTGGATTTATATATTTTACTTGAGCATCATTACCTGGAAACATCCTTCCAGGTTTTGGTTCTAATGTTTTAAGAAAATCCTTTATATCCTGAATTTCTTCAAAAGATAATTCTAAATCCTTTGATATAGTTTGAAATCTATTGTTTGCCAAGTCTTCTAAATATAAATTTATAATTTTCTCCATAGTTTCATCCCAAAACCGGGATTGTTTTAATTGATTTGTTAGACATTCTCGAATATCTCTGGATCCAATTCCAGGGGGATCGAAACTTTGGATAATATCTAATATATCTTTTACATTATCTTCATCCTCATTTAATATGGTGGCTATTTCATCTAGTCCAATGGTTAGATATCCATTACTATTAATACACTCAATAATGTATTCTCCTATTTTTCTTTGATGAGATTCTATATTTAGAACATTTAATTGAAACATTAAATGTTCTTTTAGGCTAGTTTGATCCCGTACAAAATTTTCTTGATTATAATCCTGATCTTCATTATTAATAGGTCCCCTATAATAGGGTTCACTATGTTGAAAATATCGTTCCCAATCTATTTCATCGCTTTTAATCTCTTGGTTTTTATCCTTGGTATCATTAAAATCGGGGTTTTCCTCCTTTATTTCGATTAAAGGGTTTTTTTCTGATTCTTGGACAATCAAATTGTTTAATTCAAAGGAAGATAATTGCAATATTTCTATAGCTTGCCTTAATTCAGGTGTCATTATTAGTTTTTGTTTTTGTTCCAAATGCAGTCCAAAATTAAGCACCAATGATCTCCCCCTTTATTTTCTATAAGTTTATTATATCATATTTTGTAAAAAATCCTATTGCAAAATTCATTCCAAAATAAAACCACCTCTAAGGGTGGCCTTTATTTTTAATAATTTTCGGATATATATTTTTCTACGTTTACACCTGCAATAGCCCCATCTGCTGCCGCAGTTACAATTTGTTTAAGGGATTTTTTTCTAACATCTCCTGCTACAAAAATTCCAGGTACATTTGTTCTCATTTCCTCATCCCCAATTATATAGCCCTCTTCATTTATCTCTACTAAATCTTTAAATAATCCTGAATTGGGAACATAGCCTATATATACAAATACTCCATCTACCTTGAACTCTGATAGTTCTCCGGTCTTTTTATTTTTTAGTATTAAGGATTGTACTATGCCACTGCCTTTTACTTCTTCAACTACAGTATCCCATATAAAATCAACCTTTTCATTTTCAAAGGCTTTTTCCTGTATTGATTTTACTGCCCTTAATTCATCTCTTCTATGAATAATAGTCACCTTGTTGGCAAATCTAGTAAGGAATATACCCTCTTCTACAGCTGCATCTCCTCCTCCTATTACAGCTATATCCAAGCCTTCAAAAAAATCTCCATCACAAGTAGCACAATAGGAAATTCCCCTACCCCTATATTCTTTTTCTCCTTTAAATCCTGCTAACCTAGGTTCCGCACCGGTGGCTATAATTATGGTTTTAGTCTGATATTCTTCCTTATTAGTTTTTATAAAAAATCCTTTGTCCATTTTTTTTATTTCTAAAATTTCTTCCTGAACTATTTTACCACCAAATTGTTCGCATTGGTCTTTCATCCTCTTTGTTAACAAGGGACCGGTAGGATTTTCAATTGATCCAGGATAGTTATCAATAAAGTTTGTACTTTCTGTTTGACCACCTATTATACCTTTTTCAATTATTAGGGTATTAACTCTCCCCCTTGAAGCATAAAGTCCAGCTGATAAGCCTGCAGCTCCTGCTCCTATAATAATTGTATCTAATTCCTTAGTCATTTTTGAAAAACTCCCTTCTATTAACTATATACTTATATTACCCAATATTAGGAATCTACAACCTATTGATTAAAATATTTTATCCGTGTGTTTTTCCAGGTCCAAAACTGTTTTACTTATATTGGTTGCATGGTCAGCTATTCTCTCTAGGTTACTTACAATATCTAAAAAAATTACACCGGAACTTGGGTTACATAGTTGTTTGTTTAACCTTTCTATATGGCTATCCCTTAGGGATTCTTCTAGTCTATCAATTTCCTGTTCACGGGAATAAATGGTCTTTGCCAATTCTATATCGTCATTTTCCAAGGATGTGATAGAATCCTTTAATACACTGGTGACACGAAATGCCATATCCTTTAATTCACTAATAGCGGTATCAGAAAAGAAAAGCCTATTATCAATGGTAACCTGGGCAAGCTCTGCCAGGTTTTCTGCGTGGTCACCAATACGCTCTACATCATTTGTAGTGTGATATAGATTAGTAGTCTTTATATGATCCCTCTCTAATAAATTGGAATTGGATAGTTTAATCAAATAACCTGTAATTTCTCTTTCTAATGAGTTTATCCCCTTTTCTTTATCCAGAACCATTCCTATCAGTTCTTCATCTTTGTCAAAAAAAGCCTTCATTGCTGTGTTAACATTTTCTAAAGAAAAACTTGCCAT
>CAYMVC010000033.1:0-3865 GCA_964393755.1 uncultured Eubacteriaceae bacterium
AAATATAATTAAAAATGCCGGAGAACATAGTAAAGGAGAAATAGGTATAAGATTAGAAGATAGTCCCTTATTTTCAACCATAATAATAAAAGATAATGGAGGGGGCATAGATGAAAAAGATTTACCCCATATATTTAAAAGATTTTATAAATCAAATAGTGATTTAAAGACTGATAGTATTGGCATAGGATTAAATCTAGCCAAATTAATAATAGAATCCCAGGAAGGGACCATATCAGTAAAGAGTGAAAAGAACAAAGGGACAGAGCTTGCAATTACATTTTTAAAGTCTGGGGAAAATCAGAAAGAATATGGTGAAATATAAAATATTAAATAAAATTGTGAACTTAAGAAAATATTATTTTAGAGTGGGGTCAGCTTGAAAGAGTAATAAAATATTTGAGCTGACTTTTTTTGAATGGGAAGGTACTTTATAATAGATTCCTTTTATTACAAAATTGTAATGGAATTATTCACCTGATTGTAAGATTCACCTTGTAAAATGTATTTAGAATAAACATTAGGAGGAAAAGCCATGGAAGTTGTAAGGGTAGAAAACTTAAATAAATCCTACGGAAAAGGAAATACCAAGGTGGAAGCCTTAAAGGATGTAAGCTTAAGTATAAGACAGGGTGAATTTATAGCAATAGTTGGTGCCAGCGGTTCAGGAAAATCCACCTTACTTCATTTATTAGGTGGGGTAGATAAACCCACTTTAGGGAAGGTACTTATAGATGGAATAGATATATATAGCCTTTCAGAAAAGGAATTAGCCATATTCAGAAGGAGAAAGGTGGGCTTTATATTCCAGTTTTACAACCTAGTACCGGTGCTCACAGCAGAGGAAAATATGGCATTACCATTGTTGCTGGATCAAAAGAATATTAATAGGGAGCATTTTGATGAATTGGTAAATATATTAGGTCTAAGGGAAAGACTCCATCATTTACCAAACCAGCTTTCAGGAGGACAGCAACAAAGGGTATCTATAGGAAGGGCCTTGGCCTATAGTCCTTCTATAGTATTAGCAGACGAACCTACAGGAAACCTAGATAGTAAAAATTCTAAGGAAATAATAGACTTACTGAAAATATCCGTAAAAAAATACAATCAAACCTTAATATTAGTAACCCATGATTTATCTATAGCGGCCCAAGCTGATAGGGTGATTGCCCTAGAGGATGGAAATATTGTAAAGGATGAGGTGATGGGTAATGAAGAATTATAAGGATATTACCTATAGATATCTCAAGGGACAAAAAAACAGAACCCTCCTTACAATATTAGGAATAATATTATCCGTTGCCATGATAACTGCAATAGGTACAATTATAATCTCAGCCAGGGGTGCTATGTTAAAGGATGCCATAAAGGTTCATGGTTCCTACCACGGAGCATTGGCAGATGTGGAAATGGATGTAGTAAGTAAGCTTAAAGACCATGTAGGTGTAGATGAAGTAGGACTGGTAAAAGCCGAAGGCCATGGAGCCCTGGCAGAAACTACAGAGCGGGAACAAGAACAGTATGGAATGCCTATCCCCTATAGATATATAGAAATTCAGGGCTATGATGAAAAGGCCGGGAAATTACTTCCCATCAAATTAAGTGAAGGAAGGCTACCGGAAAGTTCCAGTGAAATAATCATAGAGAAGTGGGTATTAAGATATATTGATGAAAACTTAGAAGTTGGAGATAAAATAAGGTTAAATATAGGGGAAAGAGATATAAAATATGCCAAGGATGAAGAAGGATATAATAATTATATAGGTGAGTCTTTCCAGGAAATAGGGGAAAGGGAATATACCCTAGTTGGATTTATAAACCCAAGATATAATAGGAGCGGGGATCTAATAACTAAGGGAATCATAGGAATGGATGAAGTCTATGATTATGATGAAGCAAATAAATATGGAGCCTATTTCACCTTAGACAATATAGATGATGCACTGGAAAAAGTCAATGACATAGGGGCAAATCTAGGTGTAGAAAAAAGTAATGTATCTATAAATGGTCAGGTGTTAAGATACTATGCCCAGAGCGGCAATCCTGTGCTTGATAGATCATTGATGGGGATAGTAATCTTTGTAATATCTTTGATTATGATATCCACCATTGCTGTAATATATAATTCTTTTAATATTTCTGTAATTGAAAGAATTTCACAATTTGGCTTACTCCGTTCCATAGGGGCAACTCCTAAACAAATCAGAACTATAGTATTAAAGGAGGCAGGGATACTAAGTGCTATAGGTATACCCATAGGCTTGCTTTCTGGAGTAGCTGCTATGAAAATTGTATTTCATATCATAGCCTTATTAGTAGGAAATAATATAGATATTTTAGGTGATATGGAAGTAAGCTTTTCAATTATAGTCTTTGGAATAAGCATCATATTAGGGCTGGTAACAGTGTTTTTATCAGCAATAATTCCCGCAAGGCAGGCAGGGAAGGTATCCCCCCTAGATGCGGTAAGAAATACAGGAGATATTAAAAAGGAAAGATTTAAAGTTGGTAAGTCATCAAAGATCATTAGGAAAATATTTGGTATAGAAGGGGAAATAGCCCATAAGAATCTTAGGAGAAATAGAAAAAGATTTATTATAACAGTATTTTCCATGGTAATAAGCATTATATTATTTATCACCTTTTCCACATTTTCTGATTATATATTTAAAATAGGAGCTATAGATTCAGGAAAAATTGCAGATTATAAATTATTTGGAAAATTAGACAGTGAATTTGATGAAATATATAAGGACCTTATGGATATAGAAGATGTAGAGAGAGTATATAAGGTCAGACATGAAAATGGGGAAGCCTTATTAGGGGCAAATAAAATAAGCAAAAAACTAATAGAATATAATCCAGATATATTAAATGCTAAAGAAAATAATTTGGTTCCTATATTAAATGTGGGGCTATATACCATAGGGGATGATAACTTTGATATTTTAAAGGGACTCCTAAACTCAGGAAGGATAGATAAGGACAAATTAAATGAAAATGGGGTATTGGTGATAAATAATACCTATACCTATAAGGGTGATACAGGAATACAGACACTGATAGAGGGATTTAATTTAAAAGAAGGAGACAGTTTTAATTTTGCCTCCTATAGGGGAGATGATAATAGAGAATATACAGAGTTCACTGTAGTGGGGGTGCTGGAAAAAGGAATACTGGATTTTAAATATAATGATAATACTGCCATAAATATAATAGTTTCAGAAAAGGTATGGGATAAGATATACTATGGAGAAAATAAAAAAGAAGAATTAGATAAACCCTTTAGTATTTTAAATGTAGAAATAAAAGAAGGTGGGGACAAGGAAAATATTAAAACTTATTTAGACGAAATAGAAGATAAAATGCCTGAACTTCAGGTTATCGATATTGCTGAAAGGGCAAAGCAAGAAAGAAATATGGCTATAGTCATGTCTATATTTTTATATGGATTTATCACCCTGATAGCTTTAATATCAGCTATAAACATCTTAAATACCATTAGCACCAATATACTACTCCGTACCAAGGAAATAGCCATGATAAAGGCGGTGGGAATGGCCCAAAAAGGTATTAGGAAAATGGTAGCTTTTGAATCCTTATTCTATGGACTATATGCCACGATTTTCGGAGGTACAATAGGGGTAGGACTGACCTATATACTCCATACATTCTTTATAGGCATAAGTGAATTCGAATATAGACTGCCCTGGAAGAATGTAGCCATAACCTGTATAGCTTCCGGTTTAATAGCCTTAATATCAGGGGCATATCCATTAAAGAGAATAAATGAAAACATAATAGTAGAAAGTATGAAAGCAGAAAACTAAATATGAAGTGTCAAAGGGAGGGAAAATTTCCC
>CAYMVC010000033.1:3875-10855 GCA_964393755.1 uncultured Eubacteriaceae bacterium
GTGTCAGGGGGACGGGGGTATTGACCTAGGTCAATACCCCCGTCCCCCTGACACAGGAGAGTAAGAAAGTATTTGGACAAAGAGGATTTTATAGTATAAAGTAGAAATAAGGTTTATATTATTATGTTAAAAGGGGTTGAGGTGTTTTTATGAGTAAAGTATATTTTATCAAAAATCCTGAAACAGACTACGGGGAATTAGGAAAGGACGCCCTAGAATTATTAAAGAGGGTGAAGTCAGATACTGGGGAATCCTTTCCTAAGGAATTACCTATAAAGGTCCACTTTGGGGAGAAGGGTAATAAAACCTATATGCCTGCCACTTGCTATGATGCTATTATCAATTATCTACAAGATAATGGGGTATCTCCTTTCTTTATCGAAACAAGTGTCCTATACAGAGGAGGAAGGACTACAGCTAAAAACCACATAAAGGTGGCCAGGGACCATGGCTTTACCCAGCTTCCTATCGTCATAGCAGATGGAGAAGATGGAACAGACTACAATGAAATTGAAATTAACAAGGAATATATAGATAAGTGTAAGATTGGTGCCGCCTATGAAAACTATAAGGAATTTATTGTGATGAGTCATTTTAAGGGTCATATTTCTGCAGGGTTTGGTGGAGCAATAAAGCAGTTGGCAATGGGCTTTGCTGCTAGAGGTGGCAAACTTGCCCAACATTCTGGTATATCTCCTAGGGTAAAGGCAGAGGAGTGTATTGCCTGTGGCTTATGTGTGGCAAAATGTGACTTTAATGCTATTCATTTAGAAGACTATGCTATTATTGATGAGGGAAAATGCGTTGGCTGTGCAGGTTGTATTGCAGTATGCCCAGAAGGTGCAATAAGAAATACCTGGGGTCAATCTAATTTTCTAGAAAATCTGGCTGAATATGCTTATGGGGCTTCTAAGGATAAGGATATTACCTATATAACCTTTGTTCACAATATTACCAAGGAATGTGATTGTGTAGGCATGCCTATGGAATTAATTGCAGATAATATAGGAGTTCTTGCTTCAAAGGACCCTGTAGCTTTAGATTCTGCTTGTTTGGATATGCTACAGAAAAACACCGGAAAGAAACTCTTTGAAGAGGGAAGGGTTACATTAGACCATGGTGAAAAGATAGGTTTAGGTTCAAAAGATTATCAAATCGTGGAAGTTTCTAAGGTAGAAGAAGACCTATAGTAAAACAAAATTTAAATATATTAGTACTATTAGGTATGTCCTATTATTTTCTAAACAAGAGTGATACAATATTCACAAATATATAAATTATAGAAACGGGGGATAATATGGGGTCATTTAATCCTAATAGTACTTTTTTATTTGCTACTGCAGGGCTTATAGTAGCCTTTGTTATAGGTCAGTCGGTTTTTTTCCTTATCAAGGCATGGAGAAGGGCAAAGGAACTAGGAATTGAAGCGGATGTATTAAAAAGGGTGGTAAAAAGTAGTGGAGTTTTTACAATAGCACCGGCAATTTCTATTATTTTAGGGGTAATCACCCTATCAAAATTTTTGGGACTGCCATTACCCTGGCTAAGGCTAAGTGTCTTAGGAGCCCTCACCTATGAATTACCTGCAGCCACCTCTACAGCTAATTCTTTAGGGGTATCCATATCCCAGGGGGTAACAAGTCCCCAAGTATATTCTACTATTTCTTGGGTAATGACCTTAGGAATTATGTCTGGACTTATTATAATTACTTTTTTCTTAAAGAAGATTCAAGGCGGAATAGATAACATACAAAAAAAGGATAAGAAGTGGGGGGATATTTTTATTAGCTCAATTTTCATGGGAATGATATCCGCCTTTTTAGGAATGATATTTGCAGATATCACCTTGGGATTAACAGGTTGGATTCCTGTATTTATAATGATAATATCCTCAGTAATAATGATTGTTTGTGGCTACTTTGTTAAAGTTAAGAATATCAAATGGTTGGAAGACTATGCCTTACCCATAAGTATGCTAGGTGCTATGGCATTATCTATTCCAATAACCAATCTTATAAGGTAGGTGGATAGTTTGAAAACCAATAATAGTGATTACAATGTAAAAATACATATTTGGGGAAGAATATGGGGCATCCTTGCCATTCTTATGTTTATGGTTTTCCCAATAGCCGTTAGTATTTATTATTCTGCCTGGCCAAAGGTGGGGGATTTAATGAAAGGTCTTTTAGGAGTAGCCCCAATTTTTTGGACTGTTGGAGCTATAGAGGCATTTACCTTTGCACCTATGCTGGGTTCTGGTGGGGCTTACCTAGGCTTTGTAACAGGAAACCTTACTAATTTGAAGGTGCCCTGTGCTTTAAATGCTATGGAAACAGCAAAGGTAAAGGCCGGGACAGAAGAGGGGGAAGCAATTTCTACTATAGCAATTGCTGTTTCATCTATAGTGACTACATCTATTATTTTTGTTGGAATTTTGCTTTTATCCACCCTCCAACCAATATTAGAATCGGAATTATTGGTACCTGCTTTTGAAAATATCCTGCCTTCACTATTCGGGGCCCTGGCAGTAGTATTTATCTCTAAGGACTGGAAGATTGCTCTAGCACCCTTGGTGTTTATGCTGGTGATATTCATAGCTATTCCCTCTTTAGCAAGTTCTGTAAGCATAATGGTGCCGGTAGGGGCAATAATAGCCCTGGTTGTTGCCAGGTTATTGTACAGGAAAGGGTATTTGTGATCGCAATGGAAAAGGAGGGGTAGAACCCCTCCCCTACTAACCCCTAACCACTAACCACTAAATTAAAATGCCTTTATCAGCCTAATATAGAAGTTTATTAAATTCCTCAGATTATCAAAGGATATTTTTTCATTATTGGAATGGATGGAATTAAAATCTTCCTGGCTAACATTTACAGCCATAAACCTATATATATTTTTACAAATACTATAATAGTGCCTTGAATCTGTTGCCCCTGACATAAGATAGGGCATTATAAGGACATCTGGGTAAATGTTTCTTATGGTAGACTTTAATATTTTATAGGCAGGGGAATTTAGATTAGAAATAATAGATGGCTCCTCTGTAAGAAGTTTTTCTATCTTCAGTTTATAATTTGTATTGACTCTTCTTATGTGTTCTATAGTAGAGTCTATACTGTCTCCCTGGAGAATTCTTAAATTTGCTATAGCCCAGGCATTTTGTGGAAGTACATTTGGGGCATCTCCACCACCGGTCATTGTAAAGGCTATGGTTGTACGAATTAATGAATTTGTCACAGGATTTTTAGCCAGGACATTTTTTATAATTGGGAATAAGGTTTCTATGTTTTTTAAAAAGAAGGTCTTCCCCTTCATATGGGGTGCCATTGAGGTAAACATTTCTTTTACAGGTTCTGTTAACCTGGAATTCATAGGATTTTTATTTACATTATCCACTATCTCCGCCAAGCTGGCTATTGCTGTACTACTAGGAGGCATTGAAGAGTGACCACCCTGACCCTTAACACTTATCCTTATATTGGTACTACCTTTTTCTGCTACTCCTATAAGGGCTGCTGGCTTTTTTAAGCCTTCCATCATGCCTTGGATAATAGCTCCCCCCTCATCTAATACACATTCAAATTCTATACCCTTTGCCTTAAAATACTCTGATATTTTTTTAGCTCCCCTGGCACCACCTATTTCCTCATCATAGCCAAAGGCAAAGTAAATATCTCTATTAGGTATGTAGGTGGTGGCAATTAAATGGTCTATTGCCTCCATAACAGATATTACTTGATTTTTATTGTCTAATGTACCTCGGCCCCAGATATATCCATCCTTGATAAGACCTTCAAAGGGTTCAACCTCCCAATCCTTTAGAGTAGATTTTTCTACGGGCACAACATCGTAGTGGCCTATTAGAAGTATGGGTTTTAGGTCACCATTTTTTCCTTTCCAATGAAAGACTGGGCTATATCCACTTACAATATCTTTGTTGCATTTTTCATGGATATGGGGGTAGGATTTTTCTAGAAAATCTAGGAAGTTTCCAAATAAATCAAAATCCATCCTACCATAGTCCGGGTATGATACAGTTTTAAATCTTATAGCTTCTGATAAATGGGTTATGGCTTTTTCAATATTAAAAGTTTCTTTAACAGTAATAATTTTAAAAACCTTCTTTCTAAATAATACTTGCTAAATTTGCTACTATTTATAGTTTACTATATTTATAATTATAATAAAAGTGTGTCAAGGGGACGGGGGCAATGGCTTTAGCCATTGCCCCCGTCCCCTTGACAGATATGCCACTTTTTTCTATTATAATGATGAACTATGCTATAATATAAGCATAAAATCCTTCTAAAATATCCAAGGGGTGAATATTATGAAAAAGGTTTTATTTTACGGAATGACTGGAGAAAAAATGTGTTTTCAACATATTTTATTAAATGCTTTAGATTTACATAATGGGGGCGGAGAAGTTAAAATTATCTTTGAAGGGGCATCTGTTAAGTTAGTCTCATTATTTGAAAGGGAGAATAACCCTTTATATAAGAAGGCAAAGGAATTAGGACTTATTGCAGGGGTTTGTTTTGCCTGTTCAAAGGTAATGGGAGTACTGGAGGAAAATACAAAATCTGGCTTAACCATGCTAGAGGATATGTCCGGACATGCAGGTATGAAAGATTATATAAAAGATGGATATGAAATTATAAGCATGTAGATAATATTTAAAAAAACTAGGCTATAGGCAGGGATAGAGATGAAAAGGGAAAGATTAACTATATTGGATTTCATAGTAAACTTTATAGTTGACAAAAGAAATTTACTAATATTTTTCTATATTCTACTTATTGGTTTTAGTTTTTTTTCTTATCAATGGGTAGAAGTTGAGAACGATATCACCTATTATCTGGCAGAAGATACCAATACCCGCCAAGGTATTGAAATCATGAATAATGAATTTATTACCCTAGGTATGGCAGATGTAATGATTTCAAATATTTCATTTGACCGTGCCAGGACTCTAGCAGACTCTATTGAGAAAGTACCTGGGGTATCTACTGTGATGTTTGAAAATTCCAGAGACCACTATAAAGATTCTTCTGCCCTTTTCATAGTCCAATTTGAGGGGGAAGATGAAGATGAAATAACTCTTAGTGCTATGGGAGAGATTGAGAAAATAGTAAGTCCATATGATCATTCAATATCTACCGCTATAGGGGAGGATATGTCCAAACAGCTTACCCAGGACATGACTATAGTAGGGGTCTTGGCGTCTATAGTTATTATAATAGTCCTGATATTTACTTCAAGATCTTACGGAGAAATACCGGTACTTTTAATAACTTTTGGAGTAGCAGCCATCTTAAATATGGGTACTAACTTTATTGTAGGGAAGATTTCTTTTATTTCAAATTCAGTTGGGGTTGTCCTCCAGCTTGCCCTAGCCATTGATTATGCCATTATACTTTGTCACCGATATAGCGAGGAGAGAGAAAATCTAAAACCCAGTGATGCCTCTAAGCTAGCATTAAAAAAGGCCATATCTGAAATATCCTCCAGCAGCCTTACCACCATGGCAGGCTTAGTAGCCTTATCATTTATGAAATTTGGTATAGGAAAAGATTTGGCATTTGTAATGATTAAGGCAATCTTACTCAGTATGCTTACAGTATTTACATTGATGCCCGGGCTCTTAGTATTATTTAGTAAATTGATTGATAAAACCCAGCATAGAAGCTTTGTAAAGTCCATATCTATCTTGGGGAGGTTTTCCATTAAGACCAGATATATCATGCCGCCCATCTTTATTATTATCTTGGTCGCATCCTTTATATTTTCCAGCAAATGTCCCTTTCTCTTTAGCATGAATGAAATCAGGGCCCATAGACATACAAAATCTCAAATAGCTGAAGATCGTATTAGAGAAAATTTCGGGGAAAATAATATGTTAGCCCTGGTTGTACCCAAGGGAGAGTACACGGCTGAGAAAAAGCTTTTATCCGCCCTTTCAAATTATGAAGAAGTAGGGAAGGTTATTGGACTTTCTAATACGGAGGCTATTGGTGAATACACATTGACTGATGGGCTAAACCCTAGACAGTTTTCAGAATTAGTGGATCTAGACTTGGAGGTAGCCCAATTACTTTATTCAGCCTATGCAATAAAGGATGAGGACTATTCTAAGATAATTAATGGTATAAATCAATATGGGGTAGCCCTTATTGATATGTATCAATTTTTATATGAAGAGGTGGTCCAGGGTTTTATTTCTTTAGATGATGAGCAAATGGAGGAGTTAAAGAGCTACTATAGTCAATTGACCTTGGCTCGCAACCAGATGGAGGGGGAAAACTTCAGCAGGATGTTTTTGCATATTGATTTAAAGGAAGAAAGTAATGAAACTTTTGACTTTATATCAACAATATTTGAAGAAGCAGGCAAATATTATGAAAGGGATTCTATTTATCTTATAGGGGCATCTACCAATGCTTTAGATCTATCTTCCACCTTTGATAGGGATAATTTAATTATAGGTGTACTTTCAGTGCTTTTTGTACTATTGATTCTTACCTTTACATTTAGGTCTGTTGGCCTACCTTTTATACTTATTTCCGTTATCCAGGCAAGTATATGGATTAATTTCTCCTTACCTTATTTAAAGGGTCAGGGAATTTACTTTTTAGGCTTCTTAATAGTATCCTCTATCCAAATGGGTGCCAATATTGACTATGCTATTGTAATAACCAGTCGCTTCTTAAGTCTAAAGGAGGAAATGTCCACAAGGGAAGCGGTGATAGAGGCATTAAATCAAGGCTTTCCCACTGTTATAACTTCTGGCACTATCTTAGCAGTTGCAGGCATCTTGATAGGATTTATATCCACTGATGGGGCTACTTCTGTCTTAGGAAGTTATTTGGGTCAAGGTACAATTATTTCTATAATATTAGTTTTGTTTGTACTACCACAACTCCTTTATTTAGGAAATACTCTTGTAGAAAAAACATCATTTAAAATGAAAACTCCCTTCT
>CAYMVC010000034.1:0-5829 GCA_964393755.1 uncultured Eubacteriaceae bacterium
AACTTGTATTTTAAATAAGGAATGGAAAGTTGCCAACTTTTACTTGACAGTAACAATGAAAGAATAAAAGTTGACAAAGGCTTTTATTTTTGATAATTTATATAAAACAATATAATAGGTACTTTGAGAAAGAAGAGTAGTAAAAGATACTTTTTTTAGCGAACTGGGAAGGGTGGAAGCCCAGTAAAAGTCTTTTATAAAAGGAACTTTTGAGTACAACAATAAAGGGGACCTTCTGGTCAACAAGGGTGGAACCGCGGAATAAAATTCCGTCCCTTAGTTGAAGTGGAAGGTTCTATTTTTTTGAACATTTAAGGAGGAATTATTAATGGCAAATGGTATAACTATGAGCGACATTGTCAGTCTAGCTAAGACAAGGGGATTTATATTCCCTGGTTCAGAAATTTATGGTGGGCTGGCAAATACATGGGATTATGGTCCCCTAGGTATAGAATTAAAGAATAATATTAAAAAAGCCTGGTGGAAAAAATTTATTCAGGAAAGCCCTTATAATGTAGGTTTAGATTCTGCAATTTTAATGAATCCTGAAGTATGGGTTGCTTCTGGACATATTGGAGGATTTAATGACCCACTAATGGATTGCAAGGAATGTAAATCCCGTTTCAGAGCTGATAAACTTATTGAGGATTTTGTCCATGATAAAGGGGAAGAAATAATTGTGGATGGTTGGGACAATGAAGAAATGCTCAATTATATAAATGAAAATAATATACCCTGTCCTAAATGTGGAAAACATAATTTTACTGATATTAGGCAATTTAATCTGATGTTTAAGACCCATCAAGGGGTATTAGAGGATTCTAGTTCAGATATTTATTTACGACCAGAAACTGCCCAGGGCATCTTTACCAACTTTAAAAATGTTCAACGAAGCTCCCGTAAGAAGGTACCCTTTGGTATTGGACAAATAGGTAAGTCCTTTAGGAATGAAATAACACCAGGAAACTTTATATTTAGAACCAGGGAATTTGAACAAATGGAACTTGAATTCTTCTGTAAACCAGGGGAGGACCTGGATTGGTTTAATTATTGGAGGGACTTCTGTAAAAACTGGTTAATAGGACTTGGTATTAAAGAAGAAAATATAAGACTAAGGGACCATAGTAAAAATGAGCTATCCCATTATAGTAAGGCTACTACTGATATTGAGTATCTCTTCCCATTTGGATGGGGGGAATTATGGGGGGTTGCTGATCGAACCGATTTTGATTTAAAACAACATCAGGATCATTCTGGCCAAGATATGTCTTATATGGATCCAGTAACTAACGAAAAGTATATACCTTATTGTGTTGAACCATCTGTAGGGGTGGACAGGCTTTTACTAGCATTTTTAACTGAAGCCTTTGAAATAGAAGAAATTGACAATAATGAAAGTAGGAATATTTTAAAACTCCATCCCCAATTGGCACCTATAAAGGCTACAATTTTACCTTTAACAAAAAAACTTAAGGATAAGGCACTAGGTGTATATGATATGTTAAGTAAAAAGTATTTTGTTGAATATGATGAGGCAGGAAGTATTGGGAAAAGGTACAGAAGACAGGATGAGATAGGGACACCATTTTGCATTACCATAGATTTTGATACTTTAGAAAACAATAGTGTTACTATCCGTCATAGGGATTCTATGGAACAAGAACGTATAGATATAGATAAAATAGTAGACTTTTTAGATAAAGCATTAGAATATTAGAATTAAATTTACTAAGCCTCTATTATTAGAGGCTTTTGTAGAATTAAGCTACATTGTGATTGAAATACTACTTTGATATATAGTATAATACAATTTAGCATTAAGGATAATATTTAGTAGGAAGCATAATACTAAATAAATACTAAGGGGTGAGTACCATGGAGTTTTCAGATCGCCAGAACAAAATAATAGAAATTGTTAAAAAGCATCAACCTATTACCAGTGAAAATATTGCAAAGAAACTCAATTTAACAAGGGCTACCCTAAGAACAGACCTAGCCTTATTAACAATGCTGGGTATATTTGTTGCAAAACCTAAGGTTGGATATCTATATTCAGGTAAGTCCCTATTTAGTTTTATAGGAGATTATATGAAAAAGATAAAGGTTAATGATGCTAAATCATCTGCTGTATCAGTAATGGAGGAAACTAGTATATATGATGCCATAGTGACTTTATTTTTAGAAGATGTAGGTACTATTTTTATACAAAGTAAAGACCAATACCTTCTGGGTGTAGTTTCCAGGAAGGATTTCTTAAAATCAGCTATAGGCAATCAGGACATTAATAAAATACCAGTTGGAATGATTATGACTAGAATGCCAAATGTTGCCTTTGTATATCCGGAGGATTCAATTTATGATGCGGCGGTTAAGATAATTAACCATGAAATAGATTCACTGCCCGTGGTTGAAGAAGTTGTGGATGAAGATGGTAAGGTCCAATACATAATTATTGGCAAGATTTCTAAAACCAATATTACTGAAAAATTTGTACAATTTGGTACTGAAAAGCCAGACTTAAAATTGTAAACCAATTGCTGTATTTAATAATACGGCTATAATATACCTAATTAAAGGAGGAATTAATTTGGCAGTAAAAAATGTCTATATGTTTAAAGAAGGAAATGCAACAATGAAGGATCTTCTGGGTGGAAAAGGAGCAAACCTTGGGGAAATGACCAATATGGGTCTACCTGTACCTCAAGGATTTATTATTACCACTGAAGCCTGTAATTTATTCTATCAGACAGGGGAAAAATTATCCGAAGATCTTATAGAGGAGATATATTCATCTTTAAATAAATTAGAAAAGGAAACAGGCAAGGAATTTGGTTCAGTAGAAAATCCACTATTGGTTTCTGTTAGATCAGGGGCAGCTATTTCAATGCCTGGCATGATGGATACTATTTTAAATCTTGGTTTAAATGATGATACTGTTAAAACCTTAGCAGAAAGCACACAAAATGAAAGATTTGCTTATGATAGCTATAGAAGGTTTATCCAAATGTTTGGTGATGTAGTAATGGAGATAGATAAGGATAAATTTGAAAACCTATTGGAAGTTATGAAAGAAGAGAACAATTTTGAACTAGATACCCAATTAACTGCTGACCATCTAAAAGTATTAGTAGAACAATTTAAAGAAGTAGTTAGACAAGAAACAGGAGAAGATTTCCCATATGAACCAAAAGAACAATTATTAAAGTCTGTTGAAGCTGTTTTTGCATCATGGAATAATCCTAGGGCAATCACCTATAGAAGAATAAACGAAGTTCCAAAGAGTATCAAGGGAACTGCTGTAAATGTTCAGACCATGGTATTTGGTAATATGGGAGATGACTGTGGTACCGGCGTTGCCTTTACTAGAGACCCATCTACAGGGGAAAACAAACTTTACGGTGAGTTTTTAATGAATGCTCAAGGGGAAGATGTTGTTGCAGGAATCAGAACACCCCAATCTATTTCCCACCTGGAGGATGTTTCTCCAGACCTCTATAATCAATTTGCCGATGCAGCTGAAAAACTTGAAAGTCATTATAGGGATATGCAAGATATAGAATTTACTATAGAAAGATCTAAGCTATACATATTGCAGACCCGAAGTGGTAAAAGAACTGCCGCTGCTGCAATAAGGGTAGCCTCAGAACTTGTGGAAGATGGTATTATTTCTAAAGAAGAGGCATTAATGCGTATTGAACCTAAACAACTTGATCAACTATTACATCCTAACTTTGATGAAGAGGCACTCAAGAAGGCTTCGTCTATAGCTAAGGGCTTGCCAGCTTCACCAGGAGCAGCTACTGGTAAGGTGTATTTCACTGCAAATGCTACTGTGTCGGCTGTAAATAGTGGAGAAAAAGCTATTTTAGTAAGACAGGAAACATCTCCAGAAGATATTGAAGGGATGCATCTTGCAAGTGGAATATTAACTGCCAGAGGTGGAATGACCTCCCATGCTGCTGTAGTTGCTAGAGGTATGGGTAAATGTTGTGTAGCAGGATGTGAATCCATTAGGGTAAATGAAGATAAAAAAGAATTTGTTGTTGATGGAGAAGTTTATAGGGAAGGGGATTATATCTCCTTAGACGGTGGCACCGGAACAGTTTATTCAGGTGAAATCGAGACTGTAGAACCTACACTTTCAGGACATTTCGGAGAATTAATGGAGTGGTCTGATGAATTTAGAAAACTAAAAATAAGAACTAATGCAGATACACCATCTGATGCTGAAACTGCAGTTAAGTTTGGGGCGGAAGGTATTGGTTTGTGTAGAACTGAGCATATGTTCTTTGATGAAAAAAGAATTCGTTCAGTGAGACAAATGATTCTTTCAAATACAAAGGAACAAAGAGAAAAGTACCTGAATGATATTTTACCAATGCAAAAAGAAGACTTTAAAGGCATCTTTAAAGCTATGGGAGAAAGACCTGTTACAATTAGGCTATTAGATCCACCCCTACACGAATTCCTTCCAACACAAGACAAAGATATTACATCTTTGGCAGAGGATTTTGGTATAAGTTTTGATGAACTTAAGGAAATAATTGAATCCCTTAAAGAGTTTAACCCCATGCTTGGCCATAGGGGATGTAGAATTGCTGTTACCTATCCTGAAATTGCAGTAATGCAAACAAAGGCTATAATAGAGGCAGCCTTAGAACTATCTAAGGAAGATGGCATGGAAATTAAACCAGAGATAATGATACCATTAGTAGGTATAGTTGAAGAATTAGACTACCTAAAGGAATATATTGTAAAGACTGCTGATGAACTGATAGAAAAATCGGGAGTAAAATTAGATTATTTAGTGGGAACCATGATTGAAGTTCCTAGGGCTACATTAGTTGCAGACCAAATAGCTAAGGGAGCAGAATTTTTCTCCTTTGGTACTAATGACTTAACTCAAATGGCCTTTGGATTTTCCAGGGATGATGCAGGTAAATTCTTAAATGAATACCAGGAGAAAAATATCCTAGAAAAGGATCCATTTGAAAGTATTGACCAAACAGGAGTAGGAAAATTAGTTGAACATGCAGTAGATTTAGGAAGAAAAGAAAAGCCTCAATTAAAAATCGGGGTGTGTGGAGAGCATGGCGGGGACCCTGCATCGATAGTTTTCTTCCATAATGCTGGTTTAGATTATGTATCCTGTTCCCCATATAGAGTACCAATAGCTAGATTATCAGCAGCTCAAGCTGTTATTCTGGAAAAAAACCAATCAAAATAAATTAATTGAGTCTATATAAAAAAGGTATGGCGCCTAATTCCATGGAGCCATACCTTTTTTAATTGACTAAGAGTAGATAAGGATAATGAACATTAGGGGAATAATGTGTATTAGGGATATGGGATAATCTTATGGGTATTCCCTAGGGTCTGGGATATGGGATATGTTAGAACCGTAGAGCCTCTAAGAACCCAAATGGAATACCATAACTCTTATCCCTTATCCCCTATCCCTTATCCCTCACTCCAGAGGAATACCTAATACACATCATTTATACTAGTAGTCGTATAATATGCAATAAGTAAAAATTATTTAAAGTTTTTTAAAAAAAGAGGAAATAATTAGTTTTTAGGGTATATATAAAGTAAGCTTTCAAAGTAATGGGGGTGGGTTTTATGGATATTAGAATATCTAGGGAAAATTTAGAAGAGGAAATATTATCTCCCTTTGCTAGCTTAAGTAAAAATAGTAAGGGTAGGGAGAGAGAAGAGGACCAATGCTCTATAAGGACAATATTTCAAAGAGATAAGGATAGGATTATTTATTCTAAGGCATTCAGAAGGTTAAAACACAAAACCCAGGTTTTTATCGCTCCTGAGGGG
>CAYMVC010000034.1:5839-10560 GCA_964393755.1 uncultured Eubacteriaceae bacterium
CCAGATTGACCCATACCTTGGAAGTATCACAAATTGCTAGAACAATAGCTAGGGCACTAAATCTAAATGAGGATCTTGCAGAAGCAATAGCCTTGGGTCATGATTTAGGCCATACCCCCTTTGGTCATTCGGGGGAAGAGATATTAAATGAATTATGTTCATTTGAATTTTTACACAATGAACAAAGTCTAAGGGTAGTTGATTTTTTAGAAAGAGAAGGGGGACTTAATTTAAGTTACGAAGTACGGGATGGGATATTAAATCATACTGGCAAAAATAAACCTAACACTTTAGAAGCTAATATTGTTCGTATAGCTGATAGGATAGCCTATATTAACCATGATATAGATGATGCAATTAGGGGAAAGTTGTTAAATACTGAAGATTTACCCCAGGATTTAGTAGATATATTAGGTGATAATCATAGTAATCGCATAAACACAATGATTCAGGATGTTATTTCTAACAGTTTGGGCAAAAACCTAGTTTCTATGACAGAATTAATAAATAAGGCTACCTTAAAATTAAGGAAATTCCTTTTTGATAAGGTATATATCAATTCTTTAGCAAAAAAAGAAGGGGAAAAAGCTCAAAACATCTTAAGACAACTCTTTAATTATTTTTATTTAAACATTGAATGTTTACCTGAAGAATTTAGAAAAAAAATAGGGGAAGAAGACAGTGAAAGGCTTATTTGTGATTATATAGCAGGTATGACTGATATTTATGCAATTAATAAATTTAATGAAATTTTCATTCCCGATCCTTGGAAAGTATAATTAATTATGTATGAAAAGAAGGAATAAAGGGTTAGTATGTCGAATAATATTCATTCACGAGACTATAAATCCTTAAGGGATGAAAAATATAGGGGGTTTTCTCTTTTTATGTTAATAAGAAGGAAAAATAATATTGATGGCGAAACTATATTAAGGCGGATTAAGGATGATGTAAATGTCAAATTTATACTCAGAAGAGGTAATTGAAGAGGTTAGAACCCGTAATGATATAGTAGATGTTGTTTCCGGATATGTGTTATTGAAAAAGGCTGGTACAAGTTATAAAGGCAAATGCCCCTTCCATACAGAAAAAACTCCATCATTTAGCGTATCACCGGAAAAACAAATTTATCATTGTTTTGGCTGTGGTGCAGGGGGAAATGTAATAAGTTTTATTATGAATATTGAGAATTTAGGTTTTATAGATGCTCTAAAACTACTTGCTGATAGGGGAGGTATTATACTACCTGACAGAAATAAGGATTTATCTTTGGAGAATGCCCATTATAAAAATAAGGCAACCCAATACAGTATTCATAGGGATGCGGCAAGGTATTTTTATAATAATCTCAAAAGCAATGAAAAAGTATTAAATTATTTAAATTCCAGGGGAATAACTAACAATACTATTGTAAAATTTGGATTAGGATATGCCCTGGACGATTGGGAAGGATTGTATCTATACCTATTAAATAAAAACTATTCTAGAGATGATATAAGCAAATCCGGCCTGGTAATAGCTAAGAAGGCCAAAGATGATGATTATTATGATCGCTTCAGGAATAGGCTGATTTTCCCTGTATTTAATCTCACCAATAAAATTATTGGCTTTGGGGGAAGGGTCTTAGATAGGGAAATGCCAAAATATATAAATTCACCGGAAACAATAATTTTTTCAAAGGGTAATAACCTATATGGTTTAAATACAGCAAAGAACAATATTAAAGATGGACAAATTATTATTGCTGAGGGATACATGGATGTTATTTCATTATATGAATATGGTCTGAAAAATGTAGTGGCATCATTGGGAACAGCATTGACTAGGGAACAAGGCAAGCTCTTAAGTAGGTATGGGGAGGAAATAATTTTAGCCTATGATGGTGATAATGCCGGTAGAGAGGCTGCATTAAAGGCAATGGAAATTTTAGAACCCTTTGGTTGCAGAATAAAGGTGTTGATGTTAGCAAAAGGGATGGACCCTGATGATTATATTAAAGAATATAATTTAGAAGGTTTTTTGTATCAAATTAAAAATGCCTTACCCATGGTAGAATATAGAATTAGCTTAGCTAGAGAGAAATATGATTTATTTACTACTGAAGGCAAAATAGACTTTTCTAAAGAAATAGCTATTATATTAAAAAGTATTAAAAGTGAAATAGAGATTGATGCATATATTCAAAAAGTTTCCAAGGAAACAGGAATTAATGAATCTGCTATAAAATCTGAAGTATACAGCCATAAGAAGGGTCAAGCTAAGGATAGGCTTAAAGCCCCAAAGAATAGGATTGGAAATAATAGGAATACTATTGAATATAAAGTAAAATTAAATCCTAATAAAAAAAAGAGTGCCCTTATATTAGCCGAGGAGAATATACTCTATGCTATTTCACAGGATATGGAGATATTTAATAGGGTTAAGAAATTAATTAATTGGGAGGATTTTTCCTTAGATATTCATAAAGCAATCGGTCAAATAATATACAAAAAACTGAATAATAAGGAAATGGTTATACCAGCCCAGTTACTAGATACATTTAATAGTGGTCAAGAGGGAATGATAATTTCTGAAATATTTTCAAAAAGCTATAGTAGGGACCTAATCAATGAAAATATCATGGAGTATATAAACACTATTGAGCTTCATAAACTACAGGATAAAATAGACAAATTAAATAGAGAAATTAAAAATATAAGTGAGGAAGGTAATGTTGATATAGAAAAATCTAATGAAATATATATAGAACTTATTGAATTAAAAAGAAAATTAGAAAGACTTAAAGGGTAAATAGAAGGGAGGTAACTACCTTGAGTAAAGTAAGTATTGATTTAAAGGATAAAAGAATTAAGGAATTGTATGAGAAGGGCAAGAAAAATGGTTCATTAACATATAAGGAAGTAATGGATTTTCTGGAAGAGGTGGATTTAAGTCCGGAGCAAATTGAATCTATGTATGAATTGTTTGAAGAAAATGGAATAGATATACCTGGAGATGAACAAGAACAGGAAGATGAAGAAAAGAACAAATTGGAAATAGCTGTTCCCGAAGGCATAAACATCGATGATCCAGTAAGGATGTATTTAAAAGAAATAGGAAAGGTTCCATTATTAACAGCAGATGAAGAGATAGATTTAGCTATGAGAATGGAAGCAGGCGATGAGGCTGCCAGTAGAAAGTTGGCAGAAGCAAATCTGAGGTTGGTAGTAAGTATAGCTAAACGTTATGTAGGTAGGGGAATGTTATTCCTAGATTTGATACAAGAGGGTAATCTTGGGTTGATTAAGGCTGTTGAAAAATTCAACTATAGAAAGGGATTTAAGTTTTCCACCTATGCCACCTGGTGGATAAGACAAGCTATTACCAGGGCTATAGCAGATCAGGCACGAACTATTCGTATACCTGTTCACATGGTAGAAACAATAAATAAATTAATCAGGGTCTCAAGGCAATTATTACAGGAATTAGGCAGAGAGCCAGTTCCAGAGGAAATTGCTGAGGAAATGGGTCTTACTGTGGAAAAGGTTAGGGAAATTCTAAAAATTGCACAGGAGCCGGTTTCTCTAGAAACTCCAATAGGGGAAGAAGAAGACAGTCATTTAGGTGATTTTATCCCAGATGATGATGCCCCTGCCCCAGCAGAATCCGCAGCCTTTACACTACTTAAGGAACAATTATTGGATGTTTTAGATACTTTAACACCTAGGGAAGAAAAGGTTTTAAGGTTACGCTTTGGATTGGATGATGGAAAAGCTAGAACTCTAGAGGAGGTTGGCAAAGAGTTTAATGTCACCAGGGAGCGAATTCGTCAAATAGAGGCTAAGGCATTAAGGAAATTGAGACATCCAAGTAGAAGTAAGAAGCTGAAAGATTATCTTGATTAAACAGTTTTATTTTTGCCTTGAAAGGAGTATATTATGACTCTTGCAAAGTGCTGTATCCACCATAGTAATTATTGTATAAAGAAGGTTCCTATTTTCTCAAATTTGTCCGATAAGGAAATGGAAGAAATATATAGTACTATCGTTCATAGAAGTTATAATAAGGGAGAAATGGTCTATCTTGTTGGAGATATAATAGAAAACCTTTATATAATTAATAAAGGTAAGGTAAAGGTAACAAAGATTTCAGAAAATGGAAAGGAGCAAATAATAAGAATATTATCTGAAGGGGATTTTATAGACGAACTTTCCATTTTTACTAAGTCTATTTCCACCAATAATGTAGAAGTTCTAGAAGACACTATTATGTGTATAGTTAATGGACCAGATATAAAAAAGATAATAGATAGTAAGCCCAGTATTTCCTTTAAAATAATGGAGGAATTAGGTAAACGCTTAGAAAGAACAGAAAAGCTTGCTGAATCTATAGGATTATATAGTGTTGAAAAAAGAATTGCCCAAATACTTTTAGAAATGGCTGATAGGAATAATGTTGTAAATCTAACCATCAGCAAAAAAGACCTTGCTTCTTATATAGGCATGAGTCAGGAAACCCTCAGTAGAAAGCTTTCCCAATTTCAAAATGAGGGATTAATTGAATTAAAAGGTCATAGAAAAATCATAATTAAAAATAGGGACACATTGAAAAATATATTTTTCAGTTTTTGAAAAAAATTACATTGACTTATTGGCTGTAAATAGTATAATGTAATATGTGATTTTCTTTCCTCAGTAGCTCAATGGTGGAGCAACCGGCTGTTAACCGGTAGGTTACTGGTT
>CAYMVC010000035.1:0-10434 GCA_964393755.1 uncultured Eubacteriaceae bacterium
TCATAAACCTCTCGCGATAGTCTTAGAACTCTATTCCTTGGGTCATAGTGATCACTTAAGTGGCCATTGGTAAGTTGAATAGCAACATTTTCTAATCCTTCTGAATCTAAAATCATTCTTGCAACTTCCACACCTGTATACCCTTTTTGACTATTTACCCTTAAATACCTATTGAAGGTAGAGTTAACCTTTCCCTGGGCATAAATAGCAAAAATCATAGCTGGAATTAACAAAATATAGGTCCCATCATAAAACATTATATTTCCCTCCATTTATAAAATAATTTATAGCTTCCTCCACTTTGAATATGTTTACCTCAGTGTTGTAACATGGACCTTCTGGTCGCTCATTTATTATTCCTAAAATAGGGATTAAACTAACATCGTTTATCCCACTAATTAAGTCTCTTTCACAGGCTACTGCTACTATAGCCTTCGGTTTAATTTTTTTTATAACATTTCTAGCAGCTGTCCCACCTGATACAATTGAAACTTCTACACTATATTTTGTAGAAAGTTCTATTAAATCTTTTACTTTACACTTACCACACATCTTGCAATTGTTTATATTATTTGTTATTTTGTGGGGACATTCAGACCACTGGATACAATGGGGTAATAGTATTAAGATATCCTCTGGTTTTACACTAATATTTTCTTTACTAACAATGTGATTATTAATAAAGGCAAATTCTCCCTGAATTTTGTCCTTATCTATATTTAATAAAAGACCTGTACTATAAATAAGAGGATATAAAATCTTTAGGCTGGTTTTTATCCATTTAATATATTTTGATTTAATTTTATACCTAGGGGTAGAGAAAAGCACTAATGTTAGCATTAAAATAATAACAATAAAGAAAATAATGGTTAAATTATATATAAAAGTAAATAAAGCCCTATTAAAACTTATATTGGTTGAAAAAAACAATATACCTATAAATATCATTAAAATTGAAAATAAAAAGCTTGTCCCTAAAAGCAATTTTATTAACAATTTATTGTCGTCTTTTATATAATTACTCACATCAATCATCACCCATAACTATTCCTATGTTTCCATTGTGACCTTGTATATACGAATCCACACTCATTCTTTTGCCGCTAGGCATTTGTATTTCTTCAATTGCTATTAGTCCCTCACCTGTTTTGACTATCCAACCTAAACCTGAAATATGCTTTAATATGGTTCCAGGTTTGTTATTATCATCTTGTCCTTCGTATAGACTAGTCTTCCATACTTTCATTTTCTGACCCCTTAAAAATGTATAGGAACCTGGCCAGGGATTGGTGCCCCTAACTAAATTTACAATACTTTTAGCCCTGTTCTTCCAGTTTATTTTTCCCACATCTTTATCTAGCATTGGGGCATAGCTATGTTTACTGTGGTCTTGCACTTCCCTTTCTACCTTACCTTGGCATATACCATCAATTGTTTTTAGCAGAAGTTCATTACCCAAACTGGCTAAAATATCATGTAATTGACCGGCTGTCATATGGTCTGGTATTTCAATTTCTTTTTTTAATATTATATCCCCGGTATCCAAACCCGTATCCATATACATGGTGGTTACTCCTGTTTTTTTCTCCCCATTAATGATAGCCCAATTAATCGGAGCCGGACCTCTATATGTGGGAAGTAAAGATGCATGAACATTTATACAACCGTTTTTAGGTATTGTTAAAATCTCCTTTGGAAGAATCTTACCATAAGCAATAACTACTATAATGTCAGGTTTCATAGATTCTAAATGATATATAAAGGACTGATCCTTTAATTTAATAGGTTGTAATACACTTATATTATGCTTTATACCAATTTCCTTAACAGGTGTAAATTTTACCCTCTTCCCCCTATCCCGGGGTTTATCAGGCTGGGTCACAACAGCCAAAATATTATGCTTTTCAATTAATCCTAAAAGCGATGGAATGGCAAATTCTGGGGTTCCCATAAAAATAATATTCACAAGTTTCACCTTCTTTAAATTTCAACATATTTTACAACTTTATCTATAAATAAAATTCCATTTAAATGATCAATTTCATGAGATAAGGCACGGGCTAAGAAGTCTTCCCCTTTAATTAAGACCTCGTTTCCTTCAATATCCAATCCCTTAACCTTAATAAGTTCAGGTCTAACTACAATACCTGCCTTTCCTGGGACACTTAAGCAGCCCTCTATTTCCTCTTGTTTCCCTTCTTCAAAAACTAGCTCAGGGTTTATTAGTGTAATTGGTCCTTCACCCACATCAATTACTATTATCCTTTTTAAAATTCCTACTTGGGGTGCAGCTAAACCCACACCCTCAGAATCATACATTGTATCTAACATATCTCCTGCCAGTTCCTTTATTCTTTCATCTATATTTTTAATTTCCCTAGATTTTTTTCTTAAAATAGGATCTCCTTCTTTTCTAATGTACCTAATAGCCACTATAACCGCCTCCTTCTTCTAATATTTTATCATGATCTATAGTAAACTAACAGGATCTATATCAATTGAAATATTTATTTGGCTACCTTTAATTAGATATTCCCTATATATTTCCCTTAATATACTCCTAAACTTATTAATTTGTTTTGTTTTAATTATTAAATGCCACCTAAATTTATTACTTATTTTTGAAATTTGCGCAGGTACAGGTTGATAGACATCTTGAAATAGGTATTCCATATTTGAGGATTTTAAATAATTTATAACTATTCTATAAAACTCATGGGAGAATTTAATTAACTTTCCTTCATCTTCGTATGAAAATACTATATTAATGATCTTAGTAAAGGGAGGGTATGACATTTCCTTTCTAATAGCTATTTCCTCTTGATAAAAGCCTAGATAATCATGGTTTTTTGCATGAATTAGACTATAATGCTTTGGCTCGTAGGTTTGTACTATAACCTTTCCCTTAAGGATTCCTCTTCCTGCCCTTCCCGCAACCTGGGTGGTAAGTTGAAAAGTTCTTTCTGCTGCACGGAAGTCAGGTAAGTTTAAAGATGTATCTGCTGTAATTATTCCCACTAATGTTACATTAGGAAAGTCTAATCCCTTGGCTATCATTTGAGTCCCTATTAATATATCAGCCTTTCCACTCTTAAATAAATTCAATATTCTATCATGTGCCCCTTTTCTTTTAGTAGTATCTATATCCATTCTTAATATCCTTGCTTCTGGGAATTCCTTCCCTATTATCTTCTCCACTTTTTGGGTCCCAGTTCCAAAGTATTTTATTTTATTACCCTTACAATCTGGACAAATTTTAGATAAGTTTTTAGTGTAGCCACAATAGTGGCACATTAAGACTCCTTTTGTATGGTGGTATATTAAGGAAACATCACAATTAGGGCACTTTTCAACATAACCACATTCCCTACAGGAAATAAAAGTAGAATAGCCCCTTCTATTTAGAAATAAAATTATTTGTTGTTTTTTATTTAAACTATCTTTTATTTCCTCCCTTAATGTGTTACTCAATATAGAATAATTCCCACCTTTTAATTCATTTCTCATATCAACAAATGAGACAGATGGCATTGGAATATCATCTATTCTCTTTTCTAACAAAAATAATTTATACTCTTTATTCATACTTCTATAATAACTTTCAATAGCTGGAGTTGCAGTACCTATGACTAGGTGGCAGTTTTCATAGTCACATCTCTTTTCTCCTATTTCTCTAGCATGATATCTAGGTCTAATGGATGATTTGTATGTTGTTTCATGTTCTTCGTCTATAATAATAAGACCTAAATTATTTAAAGGAGCAAATATAGCTGACCTTGCACCAATTACTATACTTGCTTTACCTGATTTGATTCTTTTCCATTGGTCATATTTTTCTCCAATAGATAAACCACTATGTAAAATAGAAACTTGGTCTCCAAATCTTCCCATAACCCGTTCAACCATTTGGGGAGTCAAGGAAATCTCTGGAACTAATAAAATAGACTGTTTTCCTTTTTTAAGCATTTCTTCAATCATATTTAAATATATTTCAGTTTTACCACTGCCGGTAACACCATGAATTAAAAGCTTTTGGGGATTATCATGGGATAGTTTCTTGAACTCCTTTATTATTCTCTCCTGGTCAATGGTTAATTTAACTTTAGGATACTTAAAATCCTTGTCTTTATAAGGATCTCTAAAAAACATCCTGGTATCAATTTTAATTAATCCTTTTTTAATAAGAGCATTTATGGAGCTTGTATTAAATTTTAATTCTTTATATAGTTCATTATAATTCAATGGATGATTGTCCAAACTTTTTATTATGTCTATTTGTTTATGTGCATTTGAACTTAATTCTTTTAGGTACTCCCCCTTATTATTATATTTACCTGATAGGGAAATGTATTTTTCTTTTTTATCATTAACCTTTGGATAAAAATATTCCCTAATAAAAATATAACTTTTTTTAGCCATATCAGTAATTCTTCTATATAAAACATCCTTAAATTCCTTTTTTAGTTCATCTAATCTTATTTCTTTATCAATGATAGTCAGATAGTTTAATATCCTTTTTTCTTCTTCATTTTTCAAATTCAAAAGAAATTCATTTGTAACTATATTTTTATTTAGGATAAGGCTGGTCTTTTTTTCTAGATTTACACCTGTAGGAATCATTAATTGAATGGCTTCTATATGTAAACATAAATAATTATTCCTAATCCAGTCCGCTAATTTTAATTGATTATTTGTTAGTATTGGATCAGGATCTATAATCTGTTCTACATATTTAAGCCTTTTCTCTTTTATATCAGTAAAATCTTCTATTCTTATAATAAATGCATCTATTTTTTTGTTTCCTCTACCAAAGGGAACTATAACCCTTTGGCCAACTTTTATAATATTTATTAATTCTTCTGGAATAATATAATCATAATATTGGTCAACATTAATATTAGATTGATTTATTATTACTTGAGCATACATAACTTTTTCCAAAATTTATCATCCTTTAAATATAATGCTCTTGATAGCTTTGTAAAATATGAAAGCGTACTAATGTACGCTTAAAGGCTTTTTACTATCTGGTTAAAAATTTCCTTAGCCACCAGTTTTTTTGACATCTTAGGTAGTTCTAATATGTTGCCTTCCCTATCTATTATCTTAACTATATTAGTATCTCCGGCGAATCCAGCACCCTCTTGTTTTAAATCATTTGCCACAATAAAATCTAAATTCTTCTTTTTTATTTTTGATTTTGCATTAAGGATTAGGTTTTCTGTTTCTGCAGCAAAACCTACTAATATCCTACTTTCTTTTATCTTACCCAATTCATAGGCTATATCCCTATTCTTTTCCAAAGTTAATATCAATTCATCATTGGACTTTTTTATTTTTTCCTTAGAAATATTACTAGGTTTATAATCTGCAACTGCTGCTGATTTAATAATTATATCAGCAGGAATATAGTTTTTCATTACTTTGTCAAACATTTCATCGCTTGTAGTTATATATTCAACCTGAACTCCCTTGGGAACTCTTAAATCTGTAGGTCCTGAAATTAATAATACATTAGCTCCCCTCTCAAGAGCCTCTTGGGCAAGGGCATAACCCATTTTGCCTGTAGAATGGTTTGAAATGAATCGAACTGGGTCTATAGACTCCCTTGTAGGTCCAGCAGTAATTAAAACCCTTTTACCCTTAAGATCCTTTTTATTGAATATACTTAATATCTTCTCTTCTATTGTACTAGGGCTGGGCAATTTCCCTGGTCCCTCGTCCCCACAAGCTAGAAGTCCGGAGTCAGGTTCCATAAAAATATATCCTAGGCTTTCCAATCTTTTTATATTATCCTGTACAATAGGATTTAAATACATTTGAGTATTCATGGCGGGGACAATTAGTTTTATTGCCTTAGTTGCCATTATAGTAGTGGATAACATATCATCTGCTATGCCATTAGCAATTTTCCCGATAATATTTGCAGTTGCAGGTACAATTGCAAATATATCTGCCTTCTGTGCTAAACTAATATGTTCTACCTCCCAATATTTAACGCTTTGAAAGGTATCTATAACAACTAAGTTCTGGGTTAAGGTTTGAAAAGTCAATGGTGTTATAAACTTCGTTGCTGAATTAGTCATAATAACATGAATATCTCCACCTTGTTTTTTTAAAGAACTGACTAATTCTAAAGACTTATAAGCTGAAATTCCGCCTGTTATACCTAATACAATCGTTACGTTATTCAACATAGTTTCACCCCATACTAGCTATACCTCAATGTTTTCATATTCTAAGGCTTCAGAATTAATTTCATTGATAGCTATAGTTACCGGATTCTTAGAATCAATTTCTATTTGTTTTTCATAACCATCTACTAATTGCCTAGCCCTCTTGGCTGCAATAACTACCAAAGAATATTTGTTATCTACCTTATTTAATAAAGATTTTATTGATGGATAAATCAAATTATTTCCCTCCTGTAATATCTTCTAATTTACTGTTCAATCTATCTACCCTGCATTTTTCAGCAATAATAATTGATTCAACTTTTTTAACTGCCTCTTTTATTCTATCATTAATTATTACATAATTATACTTTGAAATATAATTTATTTCTTCGTAGGAAGCTTTAAACCGTTTTGATAACTCATTTTCAGTCTCTGTTCCCCTATTTTTAATTCTATTTTTTAATTCTTCCATTGACGGAGGCATTATAAATATAAAAACTCCATCAGGAAATTCTGACTTTACTTTTAAAGCACCCTGTATATCTATTTCTAATATTACATCATTCCCCAAACTTAGTTCCTTTAAAACTTCTTCTTTAGGTGTGCCATAGTAATTATCATACACCCTTGCATATTCTAATAGTTCACCTGAATCCATCATTTCATTAAACCTGCCATGGCTAATGAAATAATAATTTATACCCTCCACTTCACCTAACCTTGGTCTTCTTGTAGTTACTGAAATAGATAGTTTAAGTTTATTTGAATTTTCTAATAGAGATTTACAAACTGTCCCTTTGCCAGCACCCGATGGCCCAGATATTACAATTAATAAACCACTTTGTTTTGTTTTTTTATAATTTGTCATTTTGATCCTCTACTATATAATTATCTTTATTATCTAAGCGGTTGGCTACAGTTTCAGGTTGAACAGCAGATAAAATAATATGTCCACTATCTGTTACAATAACAGCTCTAGTTCTTCTCCCATAGGTTGCATCTATGAGTAACCCCTTATCCCTAGCCTCTTGTATTATTCTTTTAATGGGTGCTGATTCTGGTCCTATAATTGCAATCAGTCTATTAGCTGATACTATATTCCCAAATCCAATATTGATCAACTTAATTGTCACCTATTACTCACTCCCTATTCAATATTTTGAATTTGTTCCCTAATCTTTTCAAGTTCACTCTTAATTAAAACTACTTGTGATGAAATTGCATAATTATTACCTTTTGAACCTATGGTATTAATTTCTCTGTTCATTTCCTGTACAATAAAATCTAGTTTTCTACCCATTACTTTTTCATTTAATGTATTATTAAATTGTATAATATGACTTTTTAATCTAATTAATTCTTCGTCAATACTGACTTTATCAGCTAATATTGCAACTTCAGTTAATATCCTTGTTTTATCTAATTCCACTGAACTTGTAAATTCTGCAATTTTTTCTACCAGCCTGTCCTCGTATTCTTTTTCTACTTGAGGACATATGTTTTTTATATTTTTTATTCCCTCTTCAATTTTATTACAATGGGATATTAAATCAATTTTTAACTTTTCTCCTTCTTCAATTCTTGCTTGTTCTAAATTATTTATTGCCTCTATTAAAGCTCTGCTCAATATTTCCCATAACTCCTCAATATCATATTCATTTTCTTTGACTTTTAATACTTCAGGGAAACGGGCAAGAAAAGAAAGGTTTATATCACCGTTTAATTCTGGTAGATATTGTTTTAGTTTATTTAGAGCACTATAGTAGCCCTTTGCTAAACCCAAATCCAGTTTTACTTCCCTTTCATTTAGGTCTAAAACTTCCAAATCAACATATATTTCTATTCTTCCTCTTATCACATAGGAATTAATAATATTTCTTATCCGATCTTCTATACAATTTAATTGTTTAGGCATACGGATAAAATAATCCCTATATCTATGATTTATAGTTTTTAATTCCACAATACACTCAAACTTCTCATCTTTGAATTCACCTCTACCGAAGCCAGTCATACTTTTCATAAGAATCCACCTTTTCTTTCTTCTTCAATAAAATCATAACCTTCAATTAGTTTTCTAATTCTTGTCTGTATTAACTATATCATAATTATAAACAAAGTAGTTTAGAATATTATAACACAATATGTTAAAATAACTTATGTACTTGAATTATATAAGGAGGTTACATAATGGCTTTTGACGGTATTACAATTTACGCATTGGTTCAAGAATTAAATCAAAAATTATGTGATGGTCATATAGAAAAAATATTTCAACCAGAAAATGATGAATTAAATATAAATATTAGAAACAATAAAGAAAATTATACTCTACTTCTATCATCCAATGCAAATAATCCTAGGGTATATATTACTAAAGATACTAAAGCCAATCCCCAAAATGCACCTACATTCTCCATGTTAATGCGGAAAAATCTTACAAGGGGTAAAATACTTTCAATAAAACAACCCCTAATGGAAAGAATTATAGAAATAGAAATTGCAACATATAATGAATTAGGGGATCAGGTAAATAAAACTCTAACAATTGAATTAATGGGTCGTCATAGTAATATAATTTTAATTAATAAAGAAACTAATAAGGTCATAGATAGTATTAAAAGAGTGGGAAGTAATTTAAGTAGATATAGGCAGGTGCTCCCGGGAAATGAATACATTTATCCCCCAAATCATGATAAACTTAACCCCCTTCTTATGGATTATTCAAAGGTGGAATCAATCCTAAAAGAATACCCGAAAAATAAGAAAATAGAGAGCTTCTTTGTAAATACTTTTAATGGTATTAGCCCATTAATAGCAAGGGAGTTATGCTTTATAAGTAATGTTTTTGACGATCAATCAATAGAAAATTTATCAGAATTAGAAAAAAATACATTAATACTTTCCTTTTTGACCATGATTCAAAAAATTAAAAATACAGATTTCACTCCTAACATTATTTATAGTGAAAGGGATGGAAGGTTAATAGATTTTTCTGTAATACCATTAAAACAATATTCCCAATTAAGTATAAAGAATTTTGACTCTATTTCCATCCTATTGGAAAACTACTATAAGGAAAGGGATAAGTTGAATAGGGTAAAACAAAAAAGTAGTAGCTTAACAAATTTTATAAAAAATAGACTTGAAAAGAATTATAAGAAAATAGTTAAGCAAAAAGAAGAATATAAGAAATCTATAGACGCTTCGATATATAAATTATATGGGGAACTAATAACAGCCAATATTTATAGCTTAAGGGGAAAAGATAATAAGGTTATTTTAACAAACTTTTATTCCGATAGCCAAGAAAAGATAGAAATACCCTTAAATCCAAATTTAACTCCAATAGAAAATGCCCAAAAATACTTTAAAAAATATAGCAAAAGTAAAAATGCAATAAAACAATTGTCCAAACAAATTTCTTCAACTGAAGATGAAATATTTTACTTAGAAGGTCAATTGGAAAATATTAAAAATTCCACTGAAATATACGAAATAGAAGAAATAAAAACTGAATTAAGGCAAGAAGGTTATTTATCCCTTAAATATAAAAACAAAGGATCCAAGACAAACAAACTACCATCTTCCATTCCATTACACTTTATTTCCAGTGAGGGTTTAAATATATATGTTGGTAAAAACAATAAACAGAACGATATTCTTACCCTAAAATCTTCTTCTAATGATGATATTTGGTTACATGCAAAAGGAATACCCGGCTCCCATGTTATTATAAAGAATAATAATTCTGAAATCACAAATAAGACCCTTACAGAGGCTGGCATCCTTGCTTCCTACTATAGTAAGGCAAGATATTCTGAAAATGTTGCTGTGGACTATACAAAAGTTAAAAACGTTAAAAAACCGAAGGGTGCTAAACCTGGAATGGTAATGTATGATGATTATCAAACTTTATTCGTAACACCTAGTGAAGCTATAATTTATAATCTTAAAAGGTGTTAAATGAACTTTAATTAACACTTTTTAATAATTCTATTACTTTTATAAAATATTCAGGTAACTCCACTTCAAAGTCAACATATTTACCAGTTGTTGGGTGGACAAAACCCAGCTCTTGTGCATGTAATAATTGTCCACCTAGTTTAAATTTTTGCTTTTTAAAACCGTAAACCATATCTCCTACTAAGGGGTGACCTATATGTTTCATATGAACCCTTATTTGATGGGTTCTCCCTGTATGGAGTAATACCTCTATTAATGTGTTTTTTGTATATCTTTTTAAAACTTTAAATTG
>CAYMVC010000036.1:0-10415 GCA_964393755.1 uncultured Eubacteriaceae bacterium
CTATACCTGTGTGCATTTTATAAATATTCTGGATAGGGTGGAGTCTCATTCCATAGGGGGAAGTAATTCTAGTTCGCCCCGGCACTGGCCATAATAACATACCACCTGTATATTGGCCTGATCCTCCGGGGTTATTCTTTTTAGCTGCTGCTTGTGCTGCCTGGATGATTTGCTTTACCTTTGCCGCATCTTCTTCCAGGTGTTTCATTTCCTTTTCAAAGGCAGCTATTTCATTATCTATTGACCTAATCTTATTTTCTCTAGATACCTGTAATGATTTTACTTCCCTTGCCTTACTTTCAAGTTTATTTTTTAATGTGAGAATTCTTTGTTGTTCTTTCTCAATTTCTAGTTTTTTATCTTCTACTTCCTTTTTTTTCTCTTCCAATGTATTTAATAATTCAAAATCATATTCCATTATTGTCCTTATCATATCTATACGACTAATAAGGTCAGAAAAGCTTTCCGCTTCCAATAAAACCTCTAAATATCCTATGTTTCCGTTTTTGTACATTACTCTAATTCGTTCATTAAGGGTGATATTCTGATTTTTCATTGCTTCTTCAGCATTAGAAAGTTCATCCTTTGCCTTATCTAAGCTTCTGTTTGTGGTAGCTAAGTCTGCCTTTGTTTTTTCTAAATTATTATTGGCATCTTCCAACTGTTGTTCTAACTTTTCCAGTTCACTTTTTGTTTCCTGTTTTTCACCTTTTGAATCTTTTAATCTCTCTTGGACGTTTTTAATGTTTTTGTTTAAATTATTTAACTTATTTTGTTCCTTTTTCACATCTGCCATTGCCATATTAGGTAATATTAGCCCTATTATTAGTATAATTAGCAAAATCTTTGATATGAACTTTTTCATACAGAATTTCCCCCTTTTCCTTTCCTTTAAACTCTTAAGAATTTTCTCATGGATAATATACTTCCAATTACACCTATAGATAAACCCCCCACCGCAAAGTACCATTTAATCTGATTAATCATTTGGCCTGCAGGTACTAGTGAATTTGATATTATAGATAGGGCAGTATTTTGTGCCATTCCAGTAAAGTAATAATAGGAATAACCTAGGATTAATAGAGCAAATAAAGATCCTATAAGTCCTAGAATTGCCCCTTCTATTAAGAATGGCCAACGGACATACCAATTTGTAGCCCCTACATATTTCATTATGCTTATTTCCCTTTCCCTTGCATAAACAGTAATCTTTATGGTATTGGAAATAATAAAAATAGAAATAATAGCTAAAATAAGTGTGACTATAAAGGTAAGGGTTCTAATAAATCTGGTAGACTGGAGAACCTTGTCCACTATTTCTTCCCCATATTTAACTTCTTCCACTCCTTTAATCCTTCCAATTGATTCTGCAATTTCATTTACCTCATTTGGATTTTTAATAGTTACTATAAAGGAGTTTTGAAGGGGATTGTCCTTTTCTAAACCGGATATTAAATCCTTCCTATCCCCTATTTGCTGGGAAAATTTCTCTAGAGCATCTTCCTTCGATTCAAAGATGACAGTTCCGATTTTTTCGTTGGATTCTAATTGATCTTTTATTGAGATGACATCTTCCTGGTCTAGGTCTAAATCCAGAAATGCCTTTAATTCTATTTTATCTTCAACAAAATTAGCTATATATTGAACATTAACCATAAATATCAATATAAGACCGATAATTAACAAAACTGCCACCACCGAACTTATAGAAGCTAAACTCATCCAAGAATTACGCCAAATATTATGTATTGCATCCCGGGAGAAAATTCGAAAGGTATTAATCTTCATAGTTATAACCACCTTTCTGTTGGTCTGAAATCATTTCTCCGTTTCTTAATGTTATTACTCTTTTTTGAGCATGGTCTACAATTTCTCTAGCATGGGTAGCCATTATAATTGTTGTTCCCCTATAATTAATATCATTTAATTTTTCCATTATATCCTTAGAGGTATTAGGATCTAAGTTACCTGTAGGCTCGTCACATATTAAAAGTTGGGGATTATTCACAATCGCCCTTGCCAAAGATACCCTTTGTTGTTCCCCTCCTGATAGTTGGTGGGGGTAACTTTCTGATTTATCACTTAAGCCTACCATAGCTAATACCATTGGTATTTGCCGCCTAATTTGCTTAGGCTGTTGTTCTATGATTTCCATTGCAAAGGCTACATTTTCAAAAACAGTTTTATTAGGCAGTAACCTAAAGTCTTGAAATACCACCCCCATATTTCTTCTAAGATGGGGAATTTCTCTTTGTTTTAGATGGGTGATATCTTTATTGTCCAAGATTATCTTACCACTGCTAGCATTCTCTTCTTTCAGTAATAGCTTAATAAGGGTAGATTTCCCTGCCCCACTAGCACCAACTATGAAAACAAATTCGCCCCTTTTTACATTAATATTTATATTATTTAAAGCCCTATGACCATTTGGGTAATCCTTGCATACATCCACCAATTGAAGCATAAATCCATCTCCTATGTCTCATCTGCAATTTTAAACTTGTAAAAATTATGTATCCATTATTTTAATTTATTATAACAATTTTCATTAATCTACACAATGTTTTATTTTTCCAAGAAGTTTTCAATTAAGTTTTGCAGTTTTTTTACAATTTCTTTAATTAATGTTTATTTTCTATATAGTTTAGTGAAATCCTTTATTTTCTTGTCTTTATTTCAAACTTTTTTATATTTTCTTGTCTTTTAACAGCTAATAATAGATAATTATAGGAAATATAATAAATAATGATTTAAAGGAGTCTTATTATGGTTGAAAAAAAGGAATTAAGAAGAAAAGTCATTAGAATGAGGGATAATCTTTCTAATGAAGAAATTAAAAAAATAAGCAATAAAATCTTTGAAAGATTTTATACCTGGCCCTTATATAAGGATATTAAAAATATTATGACCTACGTCAGTATAGGTAAAGAAATTAACACCCATGAATTTATCAAAAAAGCACTAAGGGAAGAAAAAGGAGTTTTTATACCTAAAACTGAACCCTCTTCAAGGGAAATTATTTTATCCCATTTAATTGATTTTGATGAAGATTTAGAAAAATGTCATTGGGGGCTGTTAGAACCAAAAAAAGGGACCCTTCGTCCCACTTCTAATAAAGTATTAGATTTGATTATTGTCCCCGGTGTGGCTTTTACAGAGAAAGGTTATCGAATAGGCTATGGAGGTGGCTATTATGATAAGTTCCTTTCCACCCTTGCCAAGCCTACTCCTACAATATCCTTAGCTTTTGACTTTCAGGTATTAGAGTCATTACCTATTGAAAGTTTTGATATCCCGGTAGATTATATATTGACTGAAAGTAGATTGATTGAATGTAGGGCACTGAGGAATAAAAGATAAGGCTTATCACAGATTTCTCATAAGCATGCTATAGGGTTTTTATCGGAATGACAATAATTGTAAAGCATGCTTATGGTATTATCAGTTCCTGACCTATACTCAATATTGAACTTTCAGTGATATTATTTGCCTTACAAATATCTTCTACAGATACATCATATATCTTACTAATGGTATACAGATTTTGAGTAGCCTTTATAATGTGTATCCTTTTTTCACTGTCATTATTTGATGCAGGGGTTTCTTCTGTATGATTATTTTTCATTTCCATTGCCTTTTCCAGGGCTTTTTGTGTTTCAACATCTAATTTTCCACTTTCTTCTATGTTTCCAGCCTTCTGAAACTTTTTTAATGCCTCTTCAGTCTTGGGACCAAAGGATCCATCTGGATTAGATTTTAAGTATTCTAAATTAAAAAGCATTTCCTGAAATTCCTTAACCTTTTCTCCAGTGTCTCCATTTTCATAAACTTCCCTATTATCATCTTCATTATTAGGTTTTATTATTATATCCTTTTCTTTTTCATCTTCCTGGACCTGTCCATCTCCATTGTCAGAAAGTGTTCCATTATTTAGGGCTAATTGCATATTTAGCATGTCCTCACCCTGAATACTAATTTCCCTAGCCTGTCCAATAAATTCCTTGACTATAAAAACAGAAGTTAATCCAATGATTAAAACAAATACTAGAAAATATACTATGATATGTTTTATTGTTTCTATATTCAAAGTTATCTCCCCCCCTTTTTGATGTCTTAATCATATTTTAACATAGGAAACAAAGTTTTTGTATAGATTAGATGGCAAATTTACTGTATTTATATGGTAGTTTCCTTTTTACTGTAAATAGTCTTTAAACCCTTCCCCTAATACCTCCCTAACTTCAGTTAAGATCACAAAGGCTTTTTTATCTACTCCATGGACTAATTCTTTTAATCTATTGACCTGAGCCCGATGAACTACACAAAGTAGTACCTGCCTATCTTCCCTTGTATACATTCCCTGACCTGATAGGGAAGTTACACTTCTATCTAATTCTTTTATAACCACCTTGGATATTTCTTCTGGATTATTGGAAATTATAAAAAATGCCTTGGCATATCCTAGACCCTCCTGTACAAAGTCCATTACTTTTATGGAAATAAATAAACTTATAAGGGAATATAGAGATATTTCTGCCTGTTTAAATACTAGTCCCGCAACTAGAACTACAAAGAAATCTATAACCATTAGGATGGTACCTACAGTAAAACCGGGTATATACTTATTAACAATTGCTGCCGCTAAATCTGTACCCCCGGTAGTTCCTCCAAAACGAAATACTATTCCTAGACCTAATCCCAGGATAATTCCCCCAAAAACAGAAGCCAACAGTAAATCAGATGTGAAGGTGGGTAGAATAAATATGTAGTCCACAAAAACAGACAAGGCTATTGTCCCATAGAGGGTCTTTATACCCATACTCTTTCCTAGGGTCCTTAAACCCAATATAAATAAGGGAATATTTAATGCCAACATGGTGATACCTACTGGTATCTTTGTTATATAGAATATTACTGTTGATAGTCCGCTGACCCCCCCTGGTGCTATTTTATTTGGTACGGTAAAGGCATTTAGGGCTATAGCAATAAAGATACAGCCAATAGTTATCCCAATGTATTCTAAAACTACCTTATATTTTTGCTTTCCTGGAGATTTTAAGTTCATTTTTCCACCTCTTTTGTATTTTTCCCTATTATCTAATGAATTTTATAAAATTAAAGGGAGAGAATAGGAATATATTCATTTCTATTCTCTCCATCATTTTTAAAAATCAATCAATCCGAAACTAATTAGGAGCCCTTCATTTACCTTATCCATTAAATCTTCATCAAAATGTCCAATCTTATCTCTAAGCCTTCTTTTATCGACTGTACGTATCTGTTCTAATAACACAACAGAATCCTTATTTAAACCAAAGTCTGTTGCACTTATTTCAATGTGGGTGGGTAGTTTGGCCTTATTGATTTGGGAAGTAATGGCTGAAATTATAATGGTAGGGCTATATTTATTCCCTACATCATTCTGTACAACAAGTACAGGGCGGACTCCACCTTGTTCAGATCCAATAACAGGACTTAAATCCGCATAAAATACATCTCCTCTTTTTACCATCAACCTATTCACTCTCCGATAGTATGGCCTCATACAAATCCAGTGAGCAAAAATCTGCACTAAAGGCTGATTCAGCTAAAGCTAAATTTATATTTGCCATTTCAGTATATCCTTTTTTTAAGGTTTCCCTCATTTCAATTTTTCTTTTTTCTCTTATATATACCTTCATAGCCTCTCGGATAAATTCACTCCTATTTCTCTTTTCAATACAAACTATATCATCAACTTCCTTTAATAGTGTATCTGGTAAACTAATTATAATTCTTTTTGACTCCCCCACAATTGCACCTCCCACATTTTTAGGAACAGTGTTTCCTAGCCATATCTTTTGTGTCCTGATGGCATTACAGTATATATCCTAATATATACTATATATTATGCTGTAATATTGTGTCAATATGCGAAATCCTTCCCTTTTTTTAACATTGATCCAATAATATGTTTTTTATGAGTTTTATTTTATTATTTTGGATATATACCCTTGGCACCCTCTTACTGACCATACATATAATTTCATAATTAATTGTCCCGATCTTTTCCGCCAATTCCTCTGCTGGTAATCCTGGTCCAAATAAAATTACTTCATCTCCTACCTTAGCATTTGGTATGTCACTAATATCTACCATACATTGATCCATACAAATAGAACCCACAATAGAAGCCTTTACCCCATGAATAAGAACATGGACCCTTCCAGATAGCATTCTTGGATAACCGTCTGCATATCCTACCGGTAATGTTGCAATTAACTTTTCCTCAGAGGTAATATATTTTCTACCATAACTTATACTAGAGTCTTTTTCTACCCTTTTCACATTTGCTATTTTAGTTTTAAAAGCCATAGCAGGTTTTAATAAGAGGTTATCCTTAATAACCTCATTAGAAGGGTATAGGCCATAAAGTATTATGCCCGGTCTTATTAAATTAAAATAAGTGTCTTCCATATCAATAACAGCAGCACTATTAGCAGTGTGTTTTAAGGGTATGTGGATATTTAGTTTTTCCAAGGTCTTACAGATATCTAAAAATTGATTTAGCTGATCACTTGTATAAGCCTTGTCCTTCTGGTCTGCAACAGAATAGTGGGTATATAAGCCTTCTATTTCTAGACTGGCAAGTTTATTTATTTCAACTATAGAATTAATAATGTTTTCCCTACCTCGAAAACCAAGCCTGCCCATCCCTGTATCTATCTTTATATGGATTTTTACTTTCCTATTACGCTCTTTCCCTTCTTCTGCAAGTATCTTTGCAGTATCCAGGTCATAAATTGTTTGATTGATATTCCATTCTATGGTGTCTTCCAGCTGTTCTTCTGGGGTATATCCTAGAATCAAAATGGGATGATCAATACCGGATTTTCTAAGGACTATACCCTCATCTAAACTAGATACTCCTAAATACCTTACTCCCTCTTCTATTAAAATCTTTGAAACCTGAATAGAACCATGGCCGTAACCGTCTGCCTTTACAATTCCCATTATTCCCGTTTTCTCACCACATAATTTTTTTATATTTATAGTATTTTCCCTTATTGCATCCAGGTCTATTTCAACCCAGGTAGGTCTGTGTTCCCATTTGTCCTTCATCTTTTCACCCTTATTCTTGTGTAAATAGTCCATCATCTATATTGTGATTTATCTTTAAATCCAATATATTTATTTTAACTCTAATATTACCCTTTTTATCAAATATTTCAATATATTTTGGTAAAAACTTTTTCTTTTCTATCCATATGGATAATTTATTATGATAGAAATTGCCCTCTTCAATATTTTTATCTAATATATAATAATTTTGTTCATTCCTACTTTCCTCTTTTACCTCCTCCACTCCTTGAATATTCAAGCTAATAAAATCCCCTAAAAACATAAGTTCTTCCCGATTTTGCCTAAAGTTTTCTATAGTAATTGTTTGATCAAAACTAGGGTGAAAAATTTCAGCCTTATTCCCCTTAATAATTACCACCTTTCCAGCTAGATGACTGGGACTTAGGGTTTCCAGCCTAAAAGAGCCTTCTTTATATGCCTGGTCTATCTCATATAATTGGCAACCATTATTCCCAATTATTTCAACTTCCACCCTGGATTCATATGTTTTTATATTATTTATTTTTTCCTGGGTTTTCTTAATTACTTTTTCCTTTGTAAGGCCACTACACGAGGTTATTAATAATGTTATCCCAATAATAACTAATAGTATTTTTGACCTCACCTATTCACCTTCTTTTTTAATTTTAATCCCTGCCTAATGCTATAGCCTGTGCAATAGCATAGTCTTTACTATGGGAAATTGAAAGTAATATATTTTCTATACCAAGACCTTCTGCTATTTCCTTTGCCTTCCCCTTTAACAAAACCTGGGGTTGACCAAGGGGGGTTTTTTGTATTTCTATATCCTGCCACTTAAATCCTGAGAAACCCGTACCCATAGACTTAGATATAGCCTCTTTTGCTGCAAAATATCCTGCCACACTTTCCATTTTTATTTTTCCATTTAATATAAAATACTCTTTTTCCCCAGGGGTGAAAAACCTTTCAATAAACTTTGCCCTTCTATTGGCTAGCTTTTCTATTCGTTTTATTTCTATGATATCTATACCTGTTCCTAGAATCATCATATCTTCACCTCTACTAGTTATTATTCTCTATATATTTTAAAAACTCCTTCTAAATATAAGACTTCAAAAAAAAGATAACCTTTATTCCATTTAAGAATAAAGGTATTATATTAATATGGACTTTTCTTTATTATTATTCCTTAGTCTCCCTATGACTTTTGTCATGGTATTTACTTTCACTTTCATGCTGTATGTCCCTGGGACTATATTCCAGCATCATACTATTTAATAAGTCCAGGTGGTCTAAGGTAATACCTAGCCCTTCCATAACTATCAATAAGGGGTTTTCCACCCTTCTTACCTTAATTTTCAGTTCCCTTTCTAATAAAACATCAAAGTTTTTTAAAAGTGATCCACCCCCTGTTAAGAGGGCACCATTTTCCAATATGTCTGCTGCACTTTCAGGTGGACATTGTTCTATAACTTTTTTAATAGCATCTAGAATCTTATATAGGGGCTGTTCTATTGCTGTTAAAATTTCTTTGCTGGAAACCTTAATAGGTATAGGTAATCCGGTGGTTAAATCTTGACCTGTAGCCTCTACCTCCATATCCTCTTCTCCTAATGCATCCCCAACTTGTATTTTTATATTTTCCGCTGTAATATCACCTATATTGATATTGTAATGTTTTTTTAAATAATGGATAATAGCAGTATCAAAATTATTACCACCAATTTTAATGGAGTTTTCTACTAAAATCCCCCCTAATGTAATTGCAGCAATGTCGGTGGTGCCTCCTCCAATATCTATAATAAATGTAATCTTTGGTTTATTAATGGATGCACCAGCCCCAATGGCTGCAGCCACAACACTCTTCACAACCATTACATGTTTAGCCCCAGCTTCCCTTATTACTTCCTCTATTCCCTTCCGTTCCACCTGGGTTACACCACTAGGAACTCCTACTAAAACTCTAGCTCTAGAAAAAGATCTTAATATCCTTTTTCCCTGACCAACCTTTTCAATAAATTTCTTAAGCATTTCCTTAGCTATATCAAATTGGTCAATACTACCGTATTTTAATGGCTTTATTACTTCTATGTTTATTGGTGTCTTGCCTATCATTCTTTGTGCCTCATCACCAAATGCTAAAATTTTATTATTATTTATATTCATTGCAACAACTGTTGGTTCCTGGAGAACAACTCCCTGCCCCTTATAGAAAAACAATGTATTTGAGGTGCCCAAATCAATGGCAATTTCTTTTGCACGCATGAAAATTCAATCCCTTCCAAGGAGTTTTTTTTAGTTTATCCCATCTTTTATGGTTTTATCCTTTTCATGTTAGTGCAAAAATCAATTTATTTATATGTCTAAAAGAGTTACTATTCCAACCTCTTTTCTAATTGCATTTGTAAATCTTCAAAACCCGGTTTGCCTAATAAGGCAAACATATTTTTTTTATATGCTTCAACCCCTGGCTGATTGAAGGGATTTACACCTAGAAGATAACCGCTAATACCACATGCCTTTTCAAAAAAGTAAATTAATTGACCTAAATAATATTCATTAAGCTTTGGAATTTCTATGATCAGGTTAGGCACATTCCCATCCTTATGTGCCAAGAGGGTCCCTTTAAATGCCATTTTATTAATATAATTTAAGCTTTTACCCCTAATAAAGTTTAACCCATCATTATCTTCCGGATCATCTATAATTTCCATATCCTTATTTTGTTCTCCTATTTGTATAATTGTTTCAAATTTATTTTCTTTTCCATCCTGAATAATTTGTCCTAGAGAATGGAGGTCCGTTGAAAAATCTACTGCCACTGGGAAAATTCCTTTTTTATCTTTTCCTTCACTTTCACCAAAGAGTTGTTTCCACCACTCTGCAAAATAATGCCAGGAAGGTTCATAGTTTACTAGAATTTCTATATCCTTACCTTTTCTGTTTAGGATATTTCTTAGGGCAGCATATTGATAGCACTTATTTTCATTGAGACTTTTATTATTATATTCCTCCATAGCACTGGATGCACCTTCCAGCAATTGATCAATATCTATACCTGCAGCTGCTATAGGCAATAATCCCACTGGAGTTAAAACAGAAAATCTCCCTCCTATATCATCGGGTATTACAAAACTTTCATATCCTTCCTTTTTAGCAAGATTAAATAAAGCTCCCCTTTGACTATCTGTTGTTACATAAATTCTCTTTCTTGCTTCCTCTAGCCCATATTTTTCCTCTAATACCTTTTTTAAAATCCTAAAGGCAATAGCAGGTTCAGTTGTGGTTCCAGATTTTGATATTACATTTAAACTAAAATTCTTTTCCTCTAA
>CAYMVC010000037.1:0-10288 GCA_964393755.1 uncultured Eubacteriaceae bacterium
CATTATTATCCCCCTTTATGGCATTTCTAAAGTCATCATTAAAGAGGCCGAAGCCCTTCCCCCTCTGACTGCCCTTTGTGGTAGTCCTATTCTGGGATAGCAGGGTAGTATCCGCCGCCCAGGGTTCCCCGTAGATTATTATATCTTTATTTATTGCCATTAGCTCTTTTTGGATTTCCATCACAGTGTCTATATCTATTAGGGCCATCAAGTCAAAGCGGAAACCGTCTACCTTATATTCTTCCACCCAATATTTTAAGGAATCTATGATAAATTTTTCAGTCATTGGATGCTCAGTGGCTAATTCATTACCACAGCCTGAACCATCAGATAGGCTCCCATCTTCCCGAATCCTATAATAGCCCGGGTGAAGGGTATAGAGGTTTGAATCGGTATTCCTATAGCTATGGTTATAGACCACATCCATAATTACCTTTATGCCAGCCTGGTGAAGGGCTAGTATTAGTGACTTCAATTCCTTTATTCTGTTTATAGGATTAGGAGGGTCAGTGGCATAAGACCCCTCAGGTACATTGTAGTGCTCAGGGTCATAACCCCAATTATAGTTTTCATCCACATTAAAAGCTGATTCTTCTTCATTAACTGTAAGAAAGTCAAAGATAGGCATTAGTTGAACATGGGTAACCCCTAATTCTAATAGGTGGTCCAGGCCTGTGGAATAATCATTGAAACTTGTACCCCTTTGGGCTAAGCCTAAATATTTGCCCGGGTACTCAACTCCGGAACTATCATGGTAGGTAAAGTCCTTTATATGAAGCTCATAGATAACAGCCTTTGATAAATCACCGGACTTAGGGATTTTATGGTGGAGCCAGCCTTTGGGATGGCTGTCTGCCAGGTCTATTATGGCAGACCGGGTGCTGTTTACAGAGAGGGCTTTACTATAGGGGTCGGTAATTTCATATTTCCCTTCTATAAGATAGGTATAATACATCCCCTTTAGGTCCTTGTTTATGGTTATACTATGGATGCCTTGACCACACTTTTCCATGGGGAATTCCTCCCTATACACCCCCTGGGAGTAAGGGTAAACCAGGAGACGGATATCATCTCTATTTGGAGCCCACACCTTAAAGGTAGAACCTTTAGGGCTATATATATTTCCAAAATTTCCATCTATGGCAATCATTTTTCTCCCTCCTATAGGGATTTAATATTCCATATTTCTTCAGCATATTTTTTAATGGTATTATCTGAGGAGAAATGCCCGGACTTGGCTATATTAACCAGACTCATATCCTGCCATTTCATCTTATCCCGGTATAGGTCACTTATCTTCTCCTGGGCATTTTTATAGTCCTCAAAGTCCTTTAACACAAAGTAATGGTCATTGTGTTTTATTAGCAGGTCAAAAATTTCTCTAAAATCCTTTCCTTCCCTAGTTATACTACCATCTATAAGGCGATTTAGGGTGGATTTGATTATGGGGCTTTCATTATAAAGCTCTTGGCTGTTATAATTGTGGTTATTGTAGAAATCGTAAATCTCATAGTCCTTTAATCCGAAGATAATAATATTTTCCTGTCCTACCTGGTGGGCTATTTCCACATTGGCTCCATCTAAGGTGGCCAGGGTAATAGCACCGTTCATCATGAACTTCATATTTCCTGTTCCCGAGGCTTCCTTGGTAGTGGTGGAGATTTGTTCTGATACATCTGCTCCGGGGATTAACTCCATTGCCCTGGACACATTATAATTTTCCACAAAGACCACCTTTAACTTATCCTTAATGGTCAAATCATTGTTGATTAGGGAGGCTACTGTGTTGATTAGGGCAATAATCTCCTTGGCTATATAGTATCCCGGTGCCGCCTTCCCGGCAAAGAAGAAGGTTCTAGGTGTTATATCCAGGTTTGCATTTTCCTTTAAAGCATAATATAAATAGATAATGTGGAGTATGTTTAATAATTGTCTTTTATACTCATGGATTCTCTTTATGTGGATATCAAATATAGAGTGGGGGTTGAGAATTATTCCCTGGTCCCTATATATTTGATTAGCCAATCTCACCTTATTATTATGCTTGATAGTATATAATTGCTTTAGCAGACTGCTATCATTTCTATGGTTTAATAGATTTTCTAAGGCTAGGGGATTTTTAATAAAATCCGGTCCAATATATGTCTGAATTAAGTCTGTTAGCTGGGGATTGGCATCTAGCAGCCACCTTCTATGGACTATACCATTGGTTTTGTTATTGAACTTTTCAGGATATATCCTATAAAAATGGTGCAGCTCCCTTTCCTTTAGGATATTGCTATGGAGTTGAGCCACCCCGTTTATACTATGGCTTCCTACTATGGAGAGGTTTAACATCTTCACCATATTATCCTCAATAATAGAATATTGGCATAATTGTTCCGGTGTTCCAATGCCATGTTTTTCCCTAAGTTCATGGATAAAGCGGTGGTTTATCTCTACTGTAATTAAATAAATCCTAGGCAGAACTTCTTTATAGAGATTTATATCCCATTTTTCCATAGCCTCACTTAAGATGGTGTGATTGGTAAAGGCAAAGGTCTTAATGATGATTGACCAGGCCTTATCCCACTTTAAACCCTCCTCATCTAAAAGTATTCTCATCAGCTCTGGAATTGCTAAGGTAGGGTGGGTGTCATTTATGTGTATAGCGATATAATCAGAAAACTCTTCAATGGGGACCTTTAAGCCCTTAAATTTATGGTAAATATCCTGTAAACTGGCAGATACTAAAAAATACTCCTGTTTTAGTCTAAGCTTTTTTCCTTCCCAATGGCTATCGTTAGGATAGAGAAATTGGGTGATAGCCTGGGCAGAATTGATTTTATTAAAGGCAGAGCTAAAATCTCCCTGGGAAAAGGCTGATAGGTCAATATCTTCTTTGCTTTTGGCTTCCCATAGACGGAGGGTGTTTACCCATTGGTTTTTATATCCCAGTATAGGGATATCATAGGCTATTGCCCTTATGGTTTCATAGTCCCTATGGGCAAAGGTTAAGTCTTCTCCTTTTTTATCTATATCTATCTGGCCGCCTAATTTAACATCATAGGATATATTTTCCCTCTTATATTCCCAGATGTTTTCCTGTATTAACCAATCATCAGGCTTTTCCACCTGAAGGCCATCTTGTATTTCCTGTTTAAATAAGCCCTTTTCATAGCGAAGACCATAGCCATGACCCGGGAGCTTTAAGGAGGACAGTGAATCTAGAAAGGCTGCAGCCAATCTACCTAGGCCGCCATTGCCAAGGGCAGGCTCCTGTTCATAGTTTATGATATCATCTAAGGAAATCCCCAACTCACCAAGTCCTTCTTTAAAAAGCTGGTGGAGATCTAAATATTTTAAATATTGTTGGGTAAAGGGACCAGTCAGATACTCCATAGAAAGATAATACATTCTCTTAGCTTTTAAGCCACCTTCCCTATTATTGGAGTTGGCCCATTGTTCCCCTAAGACTTCCTTTAAAAGCTTTCCTAAGCTGAGATAGATATCATATCCATGAGCATTTGAAAGGTCCTTTCCAAGAGTTTCAAATAGGGCACTTTCTAGATGGTATTTAAAGTTTTCTTTATTTAAGTCTAGCATTTTGTCACCTCAAATTTTATTTAAGACTCTGGTATAGTTTAATATATTCTTTAGAGGAGGCGGTCCAATCATGTTTAGCCTCCATCCCCCTTTTCATTAAAGCTGTCCAAGTCTTCTTATCTTTAGTGTATAGGCTTAGGGCCTCTTTTAGAGTAAATAATAATTCATGGGCATTATAGTTTTTAAAGGTAAAACCTAGGCCTTCTTTAGTATATTTATTAAAGGCTTGGATGGTGTCCTTTAATCCCCCCACTTCCCGAACAAGAGGTATAGTACCATAGCGGAGGGCAATAAGCTGGGAGATTCCACAGGGTTCCACCATAGAAGGCATTAAGAGTATATCTCCTCCTGCATAAATAAGATGGGCCTGACTTTCATCAAAGTACAGCCTTGCCCTTAGCTTATCCGGATAAAGTCCCTCATAGCGGCTAAGCAAGTCTTCATATTCCCTATGACCGGTACCTAGAATGACCATCTGGAGGTCCTCCTGGAGGATTTCATCTAATACATGTTTGATTAAATCAATGCCCTTTAGAGGGTCCAGCCGGGAGACCATCACCACCAGGGGAATATCCTTATCCACTTTAAGGTCATATAGTTTTTGTAGGGCTAACTTGTTTTCTACTTTCTTTTCTATAGTGGTAGAATTATAATTTACTTCTATGTTTTTATCATTATAAGGATTATAGATGTCATAATCAATACCATTTATAATGCCAGATAATTTATTTTCACTTTTTCTCAATATTCCCTCTAGTTTTTCTCCAAAAAATTCATATTTTATTTCTTGGGCATAGGTTTTAGAAACAGTATTTATCTTATCTGAGTAGACAATTCCAGCCTTCATATAATTAAGAGCATTATAAAACTTAATACCATCATCATGGTAGTATTCATGGGAAAGACCTAGGACATCTGATAAAATAGAGGAATCAAAAACCCCCTGGTATTTAAGATTATGGATGGTGAAGAGGCTTTTAATATTCTTATAGTAATCATCATTTCTAGCCAAGTCCTTAATATATAGACTGACTAGGCCGGTATGCCAATCATTGGAATGGATTATATCAGGTTTAAAGTCTAATATTTTTGGCAAACTTACAACAGCTTTAGAGAAAAAGGCATACCGTTCTCCGTCATCAAATTCCCCATAGGGCTGACTTCTTTTAAAGTAATATTCGTTATCTAGAAAATAGTAAATAGTGCCCTGATATTCTAAGATAAAAACCCCTACATATTGCCTTCGCCAGCTGAGATTAATATAAAACTCCTCCACCCTAACCATGGCATTTTTAAAATTTTCCTTTATACCTGAATGTAGGGGAAGAACCACCCTAATATCCTGGTCGGCATTTTTCAGGGCAAGGGGTAGGGAACCTGCCACATCTGCCAAACCTCCAGTTTTTATAAAAGGCGCTGCCTCAGAGGCAGCATATAATATTTTCATTAATCCCACTCCCTTACTTCTATAGCATGTTTTTCTACAATATAGGGGGAGGATTTAGAACCCATTAAATTTACTCCCTCTTTAATAATTACCCCTTTATCTAATATAGTATCCACTAATACTGAATCCTCTCCTATTTCAGACTTTTGCATTATAATGGACCGCTTCACCACCGCATGTTCAGCAATTTTAACTCCTCTGAAGATAATAGAATTATCCACCTTTCCTTCAATAATACAGCCATTTGCTATTAATGAATTATCCACCTTAGATTTATTGCCATATAGGGTGGAAGGCTCATCCTTTGACTTTGTATATATGGGGCCTCCATCAAAGAAGAGTTTATGAAAAATCTCATCATCTAATAAATTCATATTTGCATCATAATAGGACTTTAGATTCCTTATATTTTCCACGTGACCCTTATATTCGTAAACGTTTATTTTATAAAGGTCTTTAAATCTTAATATTGCCTGCCTAAGGTCCAGATCTTCCCCTGTTTCCATAGTCCTTCTGATTAGGTCTAGAAAAACATTTTTCTTTATAAATCCAGTTTCTAAAAACATATTAAAGTCCTTATTTGTCCCTAGATAAAGTCCAATATTTTTAAATACCCCATCATTATGGAAGTTTAAATTTAGGGAACCAATATTTCCACCTGTTGTACAGGGAGTATTTTTATATATTAGAGTTATATCTGCATCACTATCTTTAAAATAGCTGAAGGCATTATTTAAGTCATACTTGCCAATAATATTGGGATTGACTATATATATATTGTCCTCTTTAGATCTTAGAAAAAAGTCTTCGGTTTTATGATATTGATACATATCCTCAAAGGCACCTATTTCGTCATCAAATTGGGGCGGAAAGATAAATAGACCATTTATTCTTCTATTTAATTCCCAAGGCTTCCCATTTCCAAGATGATCCATTGCAGAACGAAACTTTTTCCCCGTGTATAGGGCCACAGTTCTTATACCGTGGTTTACCATATTTGAAAGAGCAAAATCTACTATTCTATACCTTCCTCCAAAGGGTAGCATATAGGAGGAACGATGCTTACAGAGATCGCCAAAGTTTTTATCTATATTGGAATAACTTATAATACCTAAACATCCTTCCATAATCCTTCCCCCTTAATTAAGTTTTTAAATCCTTATCTATTATTGGAATATCTTCACCACTAGTTGAGCCCACACTGACTCCGCTATGAACTACCACATCTTCCAAGACAACACATTTATTTATAGTAACATTGGATTCTATACATGTATTAGAAAGAATAACACTATTACTAACCCTGGAGTTTTTCCCTATATGGACACCGGAAAAGATAATGGAGTTATAGACTTCACCCTCAATAATACAACCCTCATTTATCATAGAATTTTTTACAATGGCTTCCTTTTTTATGACCTGGGGAGGGAGGTTCCTATTCCGGGTATAAATCCGCCAGTCCTTATCATAAAGGTCTAAAGGATTATCCTTTCTTAAAAGGTCCATATTAGCTTCCCAATAGCTATCTACAGTGCCCACATCCTTCCAATAATCATTAAAAAGAAAGACATGCATTTTTAGACCTTCTCTTAACATAAGGGGCAGAACATTTTTCCCAAAATCATGTTGGGAATTTTTATCTTTCCCATCCTTATCAAGATAGTATTTAAGCTTTTCCCAGGTAAAGACATAAATGCCCATAGATGCCATATTGTTTTTCGGATTTTCCGGTTTTTCATCAAATTCTAAAATTTTTAAATCCTTGTCTACATTGACAATTCCAAAACGAGGGGCTTCTTCCCAAGGAACTTCCATTACCGCTATGGTAACATCAGAGGAATTTTCTCTGTGGTTTTTCAATAGATGATTATAATTCATTTTATAGATGTGATCCCCGGATAGAACCAGAACATATTTAGGCTCTAGGCTTTCGATAAAATCCATATTCTCATAAATAGCATTTGCTGTCCCAGTATACCACCTGCCTCCATCCTCACTTGTAAAGGGAGGAAGTATTCTTAAACCTCCGGTGTTTCTATCAAAGTCCCAGGTTCCACCTATGCCTATATGTCTATTTAATTCTAAGGGCTTATATTGGGTAAGTATTCCTATATCCCTGATTTCAGAATTAGTAGCATTACTTAAAGCAAAATCAATAATTCTGTACTTACCGCCAAAGGGTACTGCCGGCTTGGCAATGTTTTTAGTTAACAGCTCCAGACGGGACCCTTGTCCCCCTGCTAAGAGCATGGCTACCACCTTGTCATATTTCAAATCCATCCCCCCTAAAATTTACTATTGTTAATTATTTCTATTTTATATATAATTCAATATTTAATTAGATATACCTTGTATTTTCTTAAGAATTATTTCTGGAATACAAGATAGTTAAATCACCTATCTTCTTAGCAAGGTCCTCATCTAAATCCCCTTTTTTTATTCTCCACCTCCAATTATCATAGGTAGTGGAAGGGGTATTCATCCGACCATTATTTCCTAAACCTAGGAAATCCTGAATAGGCCCTATAGCTGTATTTGCCACTGATGACCAGGCTCCCCTTATCATTCCCCAATTGTAACCCTCTTCTTTATTGAGTTTAAGATATTCTACAGCATAATTTACTTCCCTTGGGTCCGCCTCTTCAAACCAACCCATAATGGTATTATTGTCATGGGTACCGGTATAAACAATTGAATTAGCCTTTATATTATGAGGTAGATAAGAACTTTCTTGGTCAGGATGGAAGGCAAATTGGAGAATATTCATACCAGGATAACCAGACCTTTCTTTAAGTTCTATGGCTCCGGGACTTAAATATCCTAAATCTTCAGCTATAATATTAACCTTCCCTAAGGACTTTTCTATGGACCCTATTAATTTATAACCAGGTCCCTTAACCCACTTGCCATCTACTGCAGTTTTATCACCATAAGGTATTTGCCAATAGGCTTCTAGCCCCCTAAAATGATCTAACCTAAGGACATCAAATAAATCCAAGTTTTTTTCTATTCGCCTTATCCACCAGGAAAAGTTCTGCCTTTCATGTTCCTCCCAATCATATATGGGATTGCCCCAAAGTTGACCTTGGGGAGAAAAATAATCAGGAGGACAACCTGCCACCACTATTGGGTTCTTACACTGGTCAAAGAGAAACAATTCAGGATTTACCCAAGTGTCCACACTATCTTGGGATACATATATGGGTAGGTCTCCAATAATTTTTATACCCTTGTTATTGGCATAGGACTTTAAGTCCTCCCATTGGGAAAAGAAGAGATATTGGAGGAATATATGAAAATCAACCTCATCCCTTAAAAGGTTTTTATAGAAAACCAGGGTGGACTTATCCCTATGTTTTAGATCACTTTCCCATAGCTTCCAGGGTTTTTGCTGATTATTAAACTTAAGTGCCATATATAGGGCAAAGTCTTCTATCCACCAGGAATTCTTTTTCCTAAAGCTGGCTATTTTATCAGAATAAATAGCCCTCACTTTATAAAAGGCTTTTTTTAGTAAGGGGAACTTATTGATGAAGACCTTAGAATAGTCTACTTTCTCATCATCCCTTCCCCAATCTAGGTCTTTAAGGTCCCCTCCATCAATAAGGTCCTCCTGGGCCAACAGGTCTAAGTCTATAAAGTAAGGGTTGCCTCCAAAGGTAGACAGGGATTGGTAGGGAGACTCACCAAAGCCTATAGGTCCTATGGGGAGTATCTGCCAATAGGTCTGTTTACCGGCATAAAGAAAATCTATAAAATCATAGGCTGCCTGGCCAAAGCTTCCTATGCCATAGGGACTGGGTAATGAAGATATGTGCATTAAAATACCGCTGGCCCTTTTATTCATGGTCTTTCACCTTTTTAAGTACCATTCCACACCTATTAGGTAGGTAAATCTCAATACCCCTATCTTTGGCTTCCTTCCTTAATTTTCTTACCCCATAAAGAACATTATGGGAAACACGATTGAAACCCCCATATTCTACCTGGTCAGTATCTAAAATTACCTTGAAAACCCCCTCCTTGTGTAAGGGAAGTTTGAAGCTTGGAAAAGAATTTTCAGGGTGGAAGTTAAATATCCATATATAATCTTTTTTGCTAAAGGCTATAATCTTTTTTGAATTGTCCAGCCAGAGGCACTTAACCTGACCACCCATAAGGTTGTTTTTCTTTATAAGATCTATCATGGAGTGGTCAAAGGCATTTAATTGGCTGTATTTTAGGAGGGGATTATCTACTAAAGACCATTTCCTTTGGCAATGGGCAAAGGACCAATTGTTACCCTCCCTAGGAAAATCAATCCATTCAGGATGACCAAATTCATTACCCATAAAGTTTAGATAACCTTCACTTCCCGTGGAAATAGTGATTAGTCTAATCATTTTATGGAGGGCCATGGCACGGTCAATTAAAATATTTTGGCTTTCCTTATTCATATACCAATACATTTCCTTATCGGCCATTCTAAAGAAGAGGGTTTTATTACCAACCAGGCCTTGGTCATGGGATTCTGCATAGGCAATTCTCTTTTCCCCTGGGCGAGAGGTGGTTAATTCATGATAAAGACCATAGATATTCCAATCTTGATCCTTTAGGTCTAGGGTTTTTATCCAATAATCTGCCATCCCCATGGCAAGGCGGAAATCAAAGCCAATACCTCCATCCCTTATAGGAAGGGCCATTCCGGGGAAACCACTCACTTCTTCAGCAATGGTTATGGCAGAGGGATTTATTTCTTTAATTAATTCATTGGCAAGCTGAAGGTAGTTTAAGGCTTCAATATCGGTATTGGGGCTAAAGTATTGGTCATAATTATCAAAGGATGTTCCCAGACCATGGCTTTTATATATCATAGAGGTAACACCATCAAACCTAAAGCCATCAAACCTATATTCTTCCATCCAGAATTTAATATTAGAAAGAAGGAAGTGGATTACCCCATTCTTGCCGTAATTAAATAACATAGAATCCCAGAGCTTATGATAACCCCGACCCCCTTGATGGAAAAATTGTTCAGAAGTGCCATCAAAGGAATTAATACCTTCAGCCAGGTTTTTAATACTGTGGGAATGGACGATATCCATGATTACCGATATTCCCATACCATGGGCTGAATCTATAAGAAACTTTAAATCTTCAGGCTCCCCAAACCAGGAAGAAGCTGCAAAGAAGTTGGACACATGGTAGCCAAAGGAGGCATAATAAGGATGTTCCATAATAGCCATTAATTGAAGTGTATTATAGCCTAAATCCTTT
>CAYMVC010000038.1:0-1998 GCA_964393755.1 uncultured Eubacteriaceae bacterium
GCTTTCCATATCCCTTGCCATTATTACTATTTCTTTTAGGTATTTGTCAAATTGAACATCCCCCCTTACTTTAATATGTCTTATTTCTGAAAGGGCTGTATTTATATGTTCAATTTTTTCCTTTGTTTCAAACACCTTAATAGTAATAGAATTAGAAAAGTCTGTTATATTAAAGGTGACAAGACCCTTGTTATTGTTAAAGATTCTGTATTCTAAATCAAATATGTGTCCCTCAATAGTAACATTTCCAGATTCTATGGTAATTTGATCGATTGATCTTGGTTCTTCTGATATGCTCTTACCTTTTATTATCTTTTTGTTTGTCTTATTACCCTTATTAAATGATTCTATGTTTTTTATACTATCTTCTATAAGGTTTTGTAGTTCCTTTTCCTTTGTTGCCTGAAATTCTTCTTGATCATCCATATTGCAATTTAGTTCCAGCTTAATATTAAAGGGTTTAGTTATTTTATCTTTTATGGTTTTCTCAATATAGCCTATCATCTTCCTGTTTTTTATATTTTCTATTACTATATTTGAATTAGCTTGAAAACAAAGACTTGACTCTTCTACTTTCCAGTATTCAAGTGGGATAGAACCAATAATAGAGGGATACCTTTTCTTTAGCAATAGGTGAAGACTTTTATGATTTTCCTTAAACCATTCCTCTATGTTTACATATTTTTTGAAATCTTCCCTATCATTTATTTCTAGATATTCTACTTTTATATCTAAAAGGAAGGGAAATAGGCTGAGGATTTCTTGTTCTAGTTCCCTTATAAGTTCTTGGTCAATTTTAAAAGGACCTTCTATAAAGATATCCCAACTCTTAAGGTCCTTATTTACCTTCACTTTTTTTATTAGAGATTTATTTAGAAATTTATACTTCTTATTAACACCCAGTTTTTCTAGAATTAATGGGTTTTTCACTTCCAATGTTTTTCCTCCTTTGTTAAGGTAAGGCCTTAAATTATGTAGATGTCTAAAAAATTAAGAAATCTTAAGGGTCTTAACAATTTCCCAATACATTTTTAGCCTGGCTTTAAAACCCTTTATAAGACCTAGCTTTTCCTCTTTCATCACATGGGTCATATTAGCCATAGTTACTCCTAAATAAGGGAGGTTGTTTTTCCTGAAAAAGTTTGTCAATTCTACTTCTAGACCAAATCTTACTATGTCTAGATATTCTAAATGTTGAAATACCTCTTTTTTAACTGCCCTTTGGCCCGATAAAAATGGTGCAACCTTTTGTGCCAGGTCAGTTGCCTTTCTTCCATTGGCAAATAAACCATAGGTCATATAGTAATTATTATTTTGAATGGGCCTTATTAGATTTAAAACATGTTGGGGAGTTAATCCCAATAGGTCAGCATCTAATAAAACAACTATATCAGCATCTGTGTTATGAACCCCTTCTAATATGGCTGCCCCCTTGCCCTTATTCCTATCAAGTTTTATTACCTTAACTTTCTTTTCCAAGGCAACATTATAGGTATTATCTGTGGAACCGTCATCCACTACAATTATTTCATCTATTATTTCCACCTTTTTAACCGCATCTAGTACATTGCCAATTCGTGGTTCTTCATTAAATGCAGGGATAATTGCCGATATCTTCATATGTAACCACCCTTAATCCTTATTTAATTAATAATCTTTTTTTGTATTAATACCTTTTTAAAGTTTATCAATTTCACTTAATAGTTCAGTGACTATATTATTTTCATCTATTTTTCTAATAATTTTTCCTTTCTTAAATAATAAGGCTTGACCTTTGCCTCCAGCAATTCCTATATCAGCATCCTTAGCTTCTCCAGGTCCGTTTACCCCGCATCCCATAATGGCAACCTTAAGGGGCTTTTCTATATTAGCCAGGCGGTCCTCTATTGTGCTGGCGATTTCTATTAGGTTGATTTGACACCTGCCGCAGGTGGGGCAGGATATTATCTCCACAGAAGAAGAATTATTTAAATTAAGTGATTTAAGAATTTCCTTTCC
>CAYMVC010000038.1:2008-10264 GCA_964393755.1 uncultured Eubacteriaceae bacterium
AGGGACACCCTTATTGTATCACCAATACCCTTAGATAAAATTCCACCTATACCAACACTTGATTTTATTGTGCCGGAAAACTTGGTGCCAGATTCGGTGATGCCCACATGGAGGGGATAATTACACCTATCTGATATTAGTTGATAGGCTTCTATAGTTAAGGGTACACTCGATGCTTTAAGGGATATAACAATTTGCTGGTAATTTAAGTCCTCTAATATTCTGATATGGTTATAGGCACTCTCTACCATTGCCTGGGCATTTACCCCTTGGTATTTATTTAAAATTTCCCTTTCTAATGACCCTCCATTTACACCTATTCTAATAGGTATTTCCCTTTCCTGAGCAGCCTTTACCACCTCTATTACCCGTTGAGAATCCCCAATGTTACCTGGATTTATTCTTAATTTATCAACTCCGTTTTTTATCACTTCTAAGGCAAGTCTGTAATCAAAATGAATATCAGCAACAATCGGAATGGTGGACTTTTCTACTATTGTTTTAACTGCCTGTGCCGCTTCCATATCAGGTATAGCAATTCTAACAATATCACATCCACTCTCCTCTAGTTTTTTTACTTGGTCCACTGTTGCCTTTATATCTCTTGTATCAGTGTTTGTCATTGATTGGATTGTAATAGGGGATTTGCCACCTATAAATATATCCCCTACTCTAATTTTTTTTGTTAATTTTCTTTCCATTATCCTTCACCTGATTTTAAAAAAAGTTTCTAAATCTTACTATATCTCTATACCCAATAAAAACTGCTAAAACCATAAGTAGGACAAATCCTACAAAATGAAATAGTCCTTCTTTTTCAGGATTTATTGGCTTTCCTCTTATTCCTTCAAAGACTAGAAATAATAATCTGCTTCCATCTAAGGCTGGTATAGGTAGCAAATTGAAAATTCCTAGGTTCAGACTAATCTGTGCCGCCAGTAAAATCACTGGTAATAGCCCATTTTTGGCAGTTTCATTAACTATTGCCACCACTCCTATAGGGCCTACTAAATCTAAGCTTCCCATATTTACCCTGCCTGTTACCAATTGACCCAGTAAAACCATAATACTTTTAGTCAAATAAATTATTTCTTTAAATGAATTAGTGATAGAACCTACTAATGACTTCTCTGAAGCAGGTTTTATACCTATCCTATATCTTTCTAAGTTTTCATCGTATTTAGGTTTTATGCTTATGTTTTTTATATCTTCATTTCGTTGTATTGTTATTTCTAAATTATTAGCTCCATTCTTTGTTATAATAGCCTCGATTTGCTTATATTCTTTAATATCTTGATTATTTATGGAAATAATCTTATCTCCGGCTCTTATGCCCCCAATATATGCTGGATAATCACTTTCCACTTCAGCTATCGTGGTGGAGGGTGTTCCCATAGTGAAAAGAACTATTGATAATAAGATTATCGCTAATAAGATATTCATAAGAGAACCGGCAATAAAAACTGCTGCCCTCCCTAAAATACTTTTATTACTTAGGCTTTTCTGATCTTTTGAATCTTCATCTTCCCCTAACATTTTACAAAATCCTCCAAGGGGTAGTGCCCTAATACTATACAAGGTTTCACCTTTTTTTATGCTAAATAGTTTTGGTCCCATACCAACGGAAAATTCCTCCACTTTAACACCAATTAATTTTGCTACACTAAAGTGACCGAATTCGTGGAAAATAACCAATATACCAAATATAATTAAAGAAAGAATTATTGTAGCCATATGTCACCATCCTTTATTAAGCAATCTCTTCTGCAATCTTTTTTGCCCATGTATCTATATATAATATTTCCTCTAAAGTAGGGTTTAAAACATTCTTATGTTTATTCATAACTTTTTCTATTATTTTGGAAATATCTAAAAATCCTATTTCCTTTTTAATAAATAGGTCTACCGCCTTTTCATTAGCAGCATTTAACACAGCTGCCATTGTTCCCCCCATTTTTATAGCTTGGTAGGCTAGTCTTAAACATTCAAATGTCTCTATATCTGCCTCTTGAAAGGTCAATGTTCCAGTGGATATTAAATCTAGTTTCTGAAAGGAATTCTTTTTCCTGTAGGGGTAGTTTAAGGCGTATGCAATTGGAACTTTCATATCCTTTTCCCCTAATTGGGCGATTATTGAACCATCTTCATATTCTACAGCTGAATGGACTATACTTTGGGGGTGGATTAAAACTTTTATTTTGTCTATATCCATATTAAATAACCATTTTGCTTCTATAAATTCCAGTCCCTTATTCATTAGGGTGGCAGAATCTATGCTGATTTTTACACCCATAGACCAATTGGGGTGTTTAATTGCTTCCTCTAGACCTATGTTTCTTAGGTCTTTTTTCTTTTTTCCCCTGAAGGGTCCACCTGAGGCTGTTAAAAGTATTTTGGAAATCTTATTTTTTTCATTTCCCTTAATACATTGAAATATTGCAGAGTGTTCGCTATCTATGGGTAAAATCCTTACCCCCTTCTCCTTAGCTAGATCCATCACTAGAGAACCTGCAGATACTAAGGTTTCTTTGTTTGCTAAACCAATGTCTATTCCCTTATTGATTGCAGAAATAGTTGGTTCTATACCTATTGTTCCCACCAGGGAATTGACCATTAAGTCTGCAGTCTCTATGGTGGCAAGCCTGATCAATCCCTCAATACCAGTATATATCTGTGTATTGTTTCCTATTAATCTTTTCCTTAATGTATTTGCCTTGTCTTCCAACATTACACAAACGGCTTTAGGATTAAATTCCTGTATTTGGGCTTGTAAAAGATCAATATTTTTATATGTAGATAAGCCTAAGATCCTAAAATCTTCTTTATATTCCCTTACCACATCTATTGTCTGAGTGCCTACGGAACCTGTTGATCCTAATATAACTATGTTTTTCATAAATATATCCTTCCAATTGGTTTTTAATTATTTTTATGTAAATATGATTATATAATAATATACTATAGGAGCTGTAAAAAGTATGCTATCAAATCTATCTAAAATTCCACCATGACCTGGAAAAATATTCCCAAAGTCCTTTACATCAAAGTTTCTTTTAATTAAGGATGCCGTCAAATCCCCAAATTGGGCTATAAGGCTACCTATTACTCCTAATATTATATAGTTTAATAAGGGAATATGGATGTTGTGAAATTTGTATAAATAGAGTCCATATATTGTACAGGATAATAAACTCCCTATCACCCCACCTATAGAACCTTCAATGGATTTCTTGGGGCTAATGGTGGGACTGAGTTTATGTTTTCCAAAATTAATACCTGTAAAATATGCAAATGTATCTGTTGACCAGGCAATTATAAAGACCAGCCACACCAGATAAGATCCATTTGGGATATTTCTAAATAATAAAATATGACCTAGCAAAAGGGTTACATATATTATTCCACTATAAGCCAATAATGCCTTTTCAAAGCTGGGTTTTTTTGTAAGCATTTGATATATAAAGTGAAATATAAATATAATAATTAAATAAGGTAAAATAAGATCAGGATATTTAGCCATAATAATAAGTAATCCTGTGCCCATTATAATTTCTATTATTATATGACCATCGTTAATTATCTTATATGTTTTGTATAATTCATATAAACCAATGGAGGCAACAATAATAAGGCTGATTAATAATGGTATGCCACCAAGGGAAAGAATGAAAATTAATAGTGGTATTCCTATAATAGATGTTAGAACTCTTTTTAACATGTTAGCCCCCCTTACTTTTTAGATATTCCGCCATACCTTCTGTCCCTATTTTGATAGGATATTATTCCCTGAAATAGATGTTCTTTTCTAAAGTCTGGCCATAATACATGGGTAAACCAAAATTCCGTATATGCTATTTGCCAAAGGAGAAAATTGCTTAATCTTAATTCTCCGCTTGGTCTTATCAGTAGATCCGGATCAGTCAGTTGGGATGTATATAGATAGCCTTTTATTGTATCCTCATCTATATCCTTGGATTTTATTTTTCCCCTTTGACTGTCCTCAACTATATTTTTAATTGCGTAAATTAGTTCATCCCTACCTCCATAGTTTAAAGCAATATTCACTATTAATCCACTATTGTTTTTAGTTAATTGGATTGCATCTAAGACAGCTTTTTGGGGTTTATCCGGAAGGTCCCTTATGTCTCCTATTGTATTTATCTTAACATTATTCTTATGTAATTCCTTTATTTCCTTATTTAAATATTCTACCAATAAATTCATTAGGGCTTCTACCTCATTTTTTGGTCTCTTCCAATTTTCTGTTGAAAAAGCATAGAGGGTTAGGACTTTAATACCTATATCCGAACATGTTTTTATTGTTTCTCTAAGTGCCTCCACTCCAGCCCGATGACCGGCAGTCCTGGGTAATCCTCTTTTTTTTGCCCACCTCCCATTTCCATCCATTATTATTGCAATATGGTTAGGGAGTTTTTCATAATCTATATTATATTCATTCTTCTGCTCTTTAGTTTTTTTGTTTCTAAATAAAAACATTTTTAAACCTCCGCATGAAATAAAAACCCCCTAGTACCAGGGGGAATACTAAAAATAAGAAACTAATAATTCAATACATTCATTGTTTATTTCCCTTATTCTAATTATATAGGGTTCCTCAAAGTTATTGCTATCTTTAAAAATTCTTTTTTTATTTGGTGAAAGAGTTTCTATCACCTTATTTTGTATATTCCTACTATTAATGAATTCTAAACCTAACCTTAAAGGCAATCCAAGAAGATCCTGGATTTCCATAATCTATACCTCCATGATTTCAGCTATTTTTTCCTCGATAAGGTCATCTACTTTTTGGATATAGTCATCGGTGAGTTTTTGTATTTCACCCTGACCCGTTCTTAATTCGTCTTCAGTTATTAGACTTTCTTTTTCAGCTTTTTTTAATTCATCATTTGATAATCTCCTGATGTTTCTAACGGCAATTTTAGATTCTTCACCATATTTTTTTACTAATTTCGATAGGTCCTTTCTTCTTTCCTCTGTTAATTGGGGAAAGACTAATCTAATGATTTTCCCATCATTACTAGGATTAAGACCTAAATCAGATTTTAATATTGCCCTTTCAATATCCCCTATACTAGATGCATCAAAGGGCTGAATTACCAACATTCTTGGATCTGGGGAACTAGTATTTGATAGTTGATTTAATGGGGTAGGTGTTCCGTAGTATTCCACATTAATTCTATCTAATATACTTGGATTTGCTCTACCTGCCCTTATGGTTCCATATTCATACCTTAAACTTGAAATAGATTTTTCCATCTTTTCCTCTGTTTCCATTTTAACCAATTCTATCATTTTAATCCTCCTTTATAAATGTTCCAATATTTTCTCCTAATATTGCCTTCTTGATATTTTCCGGACCGTTTAGATCAAAAACAATGATTGGAATTCCATTATCCATACATAAAGAGGTTGCTGTTGAATCCATAGCCTTTAGACCTTTATTAAGTATATCTATGTAGGTAAGGGTATCAAATTTAGTGGCCTCTGGATTTTCAACTGGATCACTGTCATATACTCCATCTACCTTTTTAGCTAATAAAATGACATCTGCTTCTATTTCTGCAGCCCTTAGGGCAGCAGTTGTATCTGTTGAAAAGAATGGGTTACCAGTACCTGAAGCAAAGATAACAATTCTTCCCTTCTCAAGATGACGAATAGCCCTTCTTCTAATGTAGGGTTCTGCAATTTGTCGCATTTCAATAGCCGTTTGGACCCTTACTGGAATATTATATCCTTCTAAGGCATCCTGGAAGGCTAAGGCATTTATTACTGTTGCTAACATACCCATATGGTCTGCAGTTGTTCTGTCCATACCTTTACCGCTTCTACCTCGCCAGATATTTCCACCGCCTACTACAATTGCCACTTCCACCCCCAAGTCCCGGATTTCTCTTATATCCTTGCTAATTGATACAATCTTATCTGTATCTATGCCGAAACCCTTATTCCCAGCAAGTGCTTCACCGCTTATTTTTAAAATCACTCTTTTGTATTTAGGTCTGTCCATCATAATCCTCCAATCATAGATATGTTTTCTACAAAGTCGATAAAAATCCTTCTTTTCCAAAAAAAAGGACCACCAATGTGTCCTTTTATACTGGAGGAAATTGCATAAATAAGATTTTCTTAATAATATAATTTTAGAAATTCAATTATGTAATTTCCTTATTTTTTATTGCCCCATTTGTTTTTGAACTTCTTCTGCAAAGTTTTCAGATTTTTTTTCTATTCCTTCACCCATTTGATATCGGGTAAATCTTCTAACCTTAACATTTTCGCCAATTTTTGCAATTTGTTCCTTTATAATGTCCCCAACAGTCTTGTCCTGATCTTTAACAAAAGCTTGTTCCAGTAAACAAATTTCTTTATAAAACTTATTTATCCTACCTTCCACCATTTTGTCAACGATTTTTTCTGGTTTCCCTTCATTTAATGCCTGGGCTTTTAGAATGGACTTTTCTTTTTCAACAATCTCTTCTGGTATATCTTCCTTGCTTACAAATTGAGGGTTAATTGCAGCAATATGCATTGCTATATCCTTTACAAAATCCTTAAATTCATCGGTTTTAGCTACAAAGTCTGTTTCGCAGTTCACTTCCACTAAAACTCCGATTTTCCCACCTAAATGGATGTAAGATGCAACAACTCCTTCTGCTGCAATCCTTCCTGATTTTTTTGAAGCACCTGATAAACCTTTTTCTCGTAAAAATTCTACAGCTTTTTCTATATTTCCTTCAGTTTTTTCTAATGCCTTTTTGCAATCTAACATTCCCGCACCTGTAGTAGCTCTTAATTCCTTTATCATAGCACTGGTAATCATTATAAACCTCCTAATTAAATAACTATTCTTCAAGTATTACCTTTGGTATATATCTTATGTAAAGATAGGGATAATACTAAATTATCCCCTAATTTACCATATTTATTTTTTATTCCTGAATTTGTTCAGCTTCTTCTCTTTCTTCTACTATTTCTTCAACTGGTTCAACTTCTTCTGTTACTTCTACATTTTCTTCCACTTCAACTTCTTCTATATCTTCAAATTGTTCCCCTTGTCTGCCTTCAATTATTGCATCGGCCATTTTCCCAGTTAGTAATTTTACTGCGCGAATAGCATCATCATTGCCAGGTATCACAAAATCTATCTCATCAGGGTCACAATTTGTATCTACTATTGAAACCACAGGTATACCTAGAATTTTAGCTTCTGCTATTGCATTCTTTTCTTTTCTGGGGTCAACAATAAATAATGCACCAGGAAGCTTGGTCATATTCTTTATACCACCTAAGAACTTCTCAAGTCTTTCCCCTTCTGCTCTAAGCTTTATTACTTCTTTTTTAGGCAACACATCAAATATGCCATCTTCTTCCATCTTCTCTAATTCATGAAGTCTATTTATACTCTTGCTAATTGTTTTAAAATTAGTTAGAGTACCTCCTAGCCATCTTTGGTTAACGTAAAACATTCCAGCTCTTTTAGCTTCAGCCTCTACAGATTCCTGGGCTTGTTTTTTTGTTCCGACAAATAATACGTCTTTTCCTTCTTCGGAAACTTCCCTCAAAAAGTTATAGGCTTCTTCAATTTTCCTAACAGTCTTTTGAAGATCAATAATGTAAATCCCATTTCTTTCAGTAAAAATATATTCTGCCATTTTAGGATTCCATCTTCTAGTCTGGTGTCCAAAGTGAACTCCTGCTTCTAGTAATTGTTTCATTGATATAAGTGACATTTTAATACCTCCTTGGTTTTTCCCTCCATTTTCATCATCTTTGTAATAGACCTAAATAGGCACCAAATACAAATCAAAAAATGTGTGTGATTTTATCACCTTAAAAATTTTAACATATATTTAATCATTAATCAATTATTTAATGGGCACTTTTCCAATTATTTATCTATTGATTATCTTTGCCAATTCCTCTGGTAACTTCTCATTGAGAATTTTTATATAAGTACCTTTCATTCCTAATGATCTGGATTCTATTACTCCTGCACTTTCAAATTTTCTAAGGGCATTCACTATAACAGACCTGGTAATACCTACCCTATCTGCTATTTTACTGGCTACCAATAGACCCTCATTTCCACCAAGTTCTTTAAATACATGCTCTACTGCCTCTAACTCTGAATAGGACAGGGTGCCGATAGCCATTTGAACGATTGCCTTTTTTCGAGCCTCATTTGCTACTTCTTCGCTCTTAGAACGTAAGATCTCCATTCCTACCACAGTAGCA
>CAYMVC010000039.1:0-6503 GCA_964393755.1 uncultured Eubacteriaceae bacterium
TCAGGGCTCTTATATACCTCCACAGATATGATATATCCACTATAGCTAGGGTGAGGACAGACTACCTCCATAAGTTACAAAGGATGTATGAGGCAGAAGTCAGCAGGTTAGATATTATACTAGATTCAGATCTAGCTGCCAGGGATAAGGCGGCAGCCCGAAGGGAAAAAGATAAGATAAATAAACAAATAGAAGAGTGCCTAACCTATGACCAAATAATAGCCCATATGGCCTATCAAAAAATAGGCTTAGACTTAGATGATGGGGTAAAGCATAATTATGAATTATTTCAGGGGGTAGAGGTGCCCCAGGGTGAGGGAAGAAAGCCATTAAAGGCTGATTTATTAGGAAAGATATAGAAAAGAAGGTGAATTCATGAACCTGGCAGAAGTTAAGAATACATTAGAAGAAAGCTTAAATCAGGAGACCTCCAAGGCTAAGGTGAGAAATATTGTATTTTGGTATGATGGAGAGGGAGAATTTGTAGAGGATATAAAGGATTTAGAATTGAAGAATTCCAAAATCCTCCACCTTACAGATAATAACAAACTATATATTAAGTACCTATTAGAGAAAAAAGACAGGGAATCAAATTATCTGATATATTCTTCAAAACCTAGGTCGGTTGCCAGAGAAAATTGGCTCTTAGACATTGAAAAATATAGCGAAGAATTCTCCACTGATAAGGCCACTGTGATTATGAGGGATTTTGCTGTTAAAGATGAATCCTTGAGGAATGTATTTAAAAAATATATAAAATTTTTTGCCAATAAAGAAAGATATAGAAAGTTTGCCTCCTATAATATTCAAAGTTTTACTGAAGAAAAAATAGATATTGGGGTTTTGTCTACCCTGTCTAAACTTCCCATGGCAGATTTTGAATTAGTTACTAAGGCATTGCTGGTAGAGGAAATAGAAGGGGAAAACAAGATAAAAAGGGATATAAAGAGATTTGGAGATATAGATGCCCTATGGAATGGATTGGAAAAACATTATGGTTATCATTTAGAGGAAAGGAATTTAGAATTCCTGATGGTAATGTTTTTAATAACTAACCTGACTTATAAATTTCAGGGGAAAATACCTAAGATTTGGGAGAGATTTGTCTCTTCTAAAAGATCAGATACCATAGTCTTTATAGACCATTTTATGAACCATTCAACTGATAATAAATTCTATAATAAGATTTCTAATCATATAGGTCAGAAACTAAATATCAGGGACTATATTTCAAAATGGGATATGGAGGACTACCTAGAATGTGATACCTTTAAAGACTTTGATGATAAGATAATATCCACACTTATTGATAATTTGGTGGAAAATATAGGGGAATATGAAAACTATAGAAAAATTATCAATAAAAGAAGGATCACCCATTGGTTTAGCCAGTTGGAGGATGAGTATAATGCCATTTACTATGCCATGGAGATTTTGAGATTGGAAAGTGAATTGGACAAGTCTATTAGGGGAAAGTCTTCTTATGAAATGGTAGAGAATTATCTTAAGTCCTATTATTTATTTGACACCTTCTATAGGAAATTCTATTTATCCTACGATAGGATAAATGATAAAGAAAAGTTTTACAAACTTATGGAAGTGGTGGAAAACACCTATACTAATTGGTATTTAGAGGAAGAATCCATTAAGTGGTCCAGCCTTGTGGAGGAGGGTTTGGATAATAATAGTCTTGCCACTGGGCTTACAAAACAGGAGGACTTTTATCAGACCTATATATTCCCCCATATGGAAAAGGATGAAAGGGTATTTGTTATTATATCAGATGGCCTAAGATATGAGGCTGCCAAGGAGTTTTCCAATATTATTAATAGGGACAGGCAGGGGAAGGCAGAAGTATTATTTATGGAAGGGGTTATACCCTCCTATACCAAATTAGGGATGGCAGCCCTACTACCTCATAAGACAATAGATATAAATGAAAAGGGGGATGTTTTAGTAGACGGGATAAACTCCTCAGGGACTGCAAATAGACAAAAAGTCCTGATAAACTATATAGGGGACTCCCTAGCTATCCAATACAATGAAGTTAAGGATATGAAAAGACCGGAATATAAGGAGGTCTTTGAAGGGGAAAAATTAATCTATATCTACCATAACCAAATAGATGCAATAGGAGATAAGGCGAATACTGAAAGGGATGTCTTTGAAGCAGTGGAAAAGACTATTGAGGACTTAAATAATTTAATCAAAAACCTGATAAATAATCTGTCAGCAACTAATATTTATATTACAGCGGACCATGGCTTTATTTACAGGAGATCTTCCCTAGAGGAATTTGATAAAATGGTCAGGCTAAATACTAAATCCATAGAAGAGGGAAGAAGGTTTATATTGACAGAAGAAAGGGTAGATGAACAAGGGATATTATCTTTTCCAATGAAATATTTGTTGGGGGAGGATTCAAATCTACATGCTATTATTCCTAAGGGGGTCAATAGGTTTAAAATCCAAGGAGGAGGCAGTAACTATGTCCATGGTGGAGCCAGCCTTCAGGAAATCATTATACCTATAATAAAATATAAGCATATTAGGAAGGAAGAATTTAAGTCCTCTAAGGTGGAAGTGAAACTCACCTATATTTCTAGAAAGATTACCAACAGAATAACCTATTTAGAGTTTTTCCAAACTGAAAAGGTGGAAGATAAGAAAATACCCATAAGTCTAAAAATCTATTTTGCAGATGAAGAGGGAAATAGAATATCAAATGAAAATATTATCATTGGGGATAGCAGGTCTTCTAAACCGGAAGAAAGGACCTTTAGGGAAAAGTTTACCCTAAAAGATAAGGAATATGATAAGTCAAACCACTATTATTTGATATTAGAGGACCAGGATGAAAATATAGATAAGATTTACCAGAAGATTCCCTTTATGATTGATCTAGCTATATCAAATGAATTCGGATTTTAATGCAGTATTTAAGGCTTTAGGAGTGGAGTAAACCTATACCACTATGGGATAAAAATATCCTTACCCCAAGGTAGACTAGGATTATTCCACCCACTAATTCTGCCTTAGATTTGAATTTTGAACCGAAGATATTACCAATTCTAACTCCGACCATGGATAAAATAAAGGTGATGATCCCTATTAGGCTTACTCCCTTAAATATATCTATCTCTATAAATGTTAGGGAAATACCAATAGCCAGAGCATCAATGCTGGTGGCTATTGCCAAACCGATCATGTTTTTAAAATCAAAGGAACAATCGCAGGCATCTTCATGGTCCTTAGAAGAATTAAAAATCATATCAACTCCGATATAACCTAAAAGTATGAGGGCAATCCAATGATCAATAGAAGCAATTTGTGTCTTAAATTGCATTCCAAAAAAATAACCAATAAGGGGCATAAGAGCCTGGAAGGATCCAAAATATAAGCCCACTGTCAGGGTGTCCCTTATATCTATTTTTTCCACCGATAGACCTTTACAAATTGATACAGCAAAGGCGTCCATTGATACCCCGAAGGATATTACTACTAACTCTAAAAGCCCCATAAAACTTCCCCTATTTTCATTAAAATGACTTATCCGCCCTAATTGCAGATAAGCCCTTATCCTTAAAATGTATACTCCTGCCTTTAAGTATAATAATTTTATATTTCTTGTCAAATGCTATTTTAATGAATAGCCCAACCTTCTGAAAGAATATAATAAAAATGAAGGTTTTTTATTATAATACTTTATATTACATAAGATGGGGAAATAGAACTTTACAATGTTTAAATCAGTGGTGACTATGAATCAAGGAAGTGAATATTTTGGGTAAAAAGGTACTAAAGGTTTTAGGCATTCTATTATTAATTTTCATATTAGGAATGGGAATATTTACATTAGCCCCCAAGCTTTTTGGACCAATCCATCAAGGGGGGGAGGAGGATTTATCTCAATATGGGGTTCATAATTATAAAATAGAGGGAAGGTTTTTAGAAGAGAAAAAGGCATTAGAGGTGGAACAAAAGATAGATTATAAAAATCTCCACAAAAAAGCTTTTGACAAGGTTTATTTTCATCTTTATCCAAATGCCTTTAAAGAGGAGGAAGGGTCACCCTTCTTTAAAGATGAATTAAAGAGAGCTTATCCTATGGGGTTTGAACCGGGATATATAGATATAGAAGAGGTTCAGGTGGAGGATAAAAAGGCCAGTTATGAAATAGGGGGAGAGGATAATACTATTTTAGCAATAAACTTAGCCAAAGAAATAAAACCAGATGAAATAATTTCCATAGTCATCAAGTATACCCTTAAACTACCTCCAGCCTATAGTAGATTTGGCTATGGAGAAAATACATATAATTTTGGTAATTGGTATCCTATTGCTGCTATTTATGACTATAAGGGATGGAATATAGAACCTTATTATAAGGTGGGAGATCCATTTTACAGCGAAATATCCAATTATCAAGTTACATTAAAATTACCTAAGGAATTTACACTTGCCACAACTGGTAATATTAAGTCTAAGAAAAGTAGTAAGGAAAAGAATATCGATTATAGGGAAAATATTTGGCAAATAGAGGCCCAGGCAGTCAGGGATTTTGCCTGGCTTATAAGTAAGGATTTTAAGCTAAAGAAGGGCAAGGCTGATAATACAGATATAAGGGTATATTATTTTAAAGGACAAGAGGCTGATGGAGCAGTAGAGGTGGCACAAGACGCCATTAAGATTTTTAATAATTTATTTTACCCCTATCCCTACCAACAACTTTCAGTGGCATCCTGCGACTTCTATATTGGGGGCATGGAATACCCTAATCTAGTCTATATAGACTATAATCAATTTTCCAACAGCAATACCCTTATTCTAGAATATATTATTGCCCATGAAACGGCACACCAATGGTGGTATGGGATTATTGGAAATGATCAGGTGAATTCACCTTGGATTGATGAAGCCCTAACAGAATATTCTACTATACTCTATTATAGGGAAAAGTATGGGGAAGAAACAATGATGCATATGTTAAAGACCATGGTAATAGATGATTATGTCCGTGGGAAAAAGCTTCTGAATATTGAGGATGAAAGGATAGGTAAATCGGTGGATGAGTTTAAAAACAATATGGAATATTCCTCAATTGTATATAGTAAAGGGGCTATGATGTTTTATGAATTAGAAAGGGAGATAGGTAGGGAAAACTTCCAAAAAGTCTTAAAGTATTATGTGGAAAATAATAAATTTAAAAACGTAGGTGAAGAAGAGATACAAGATATTGTTAAGGCTGTCACTGGAAAGGACTATGAAGAATTCTTCAACAAATGGTTGGAAGGTGATGTTTCCTTAGATGCTTCATGATCCCCATATCCCAAAGCACTACTGATTGGCTAGTTTTTTTAGCCTAATATCCTCCCCATAGAATTTATAAAGTTGGAAATGACCTAATATCCTAGATGTTAACCTATTAGGGTATTTTTCCTGAAGTTCTCTTAAGGAAAGGTTGGTGGATATTACCATATTTTTACCCCTTAAGAGCCGCTTATTAATCACATTAAAAAGTTCCATCTTGGCAAACTCTGTTAAATGTTCAGTCCCAAGATCATCTATTATTAACAAATCACTATGGAAAATTCTCTCCATCATTGGATCAGATTCATTACTTTGGTCAAATTTATTATTCCTAATAAAATCTATTAGGTCTGAGGCAGTCTGATAAAGGACAATATGACCCTTTTCTAAAATATCCTTTGCAATTGCATGGGAGAGAAATGTTTTTCCCAGACCAGGGCTACCATAAAAGAATAGGTTTTTATCGTGTTTTTCAAAATCATTTGCATAGTTAATAGAAGCTAATAAAATGCCTTCCATATTCCTTCGGGGGCTGGTTTCATTATTATCCTCTTTATTATCAGAATAGTAATCCATTCTAAAGGTATCAAAATTTTCTTTTTCTAATAAATTATGTAGGTTAGATTGTGTATACGCCTTATCTATTAGTCGCTGTTCAAAACATTTACATCTCTTAGAACCAATATAACCTGTGTCTTGGCAATGGGGGCAATGGTATTTTAATTCTAAATAATCTACAGGATAGCCATTGGAAGCAAGGATCTCTGACCTTTCCATTTGTAAATCTATACTTTCTTCCCTTAATTGATTGATTAAGACTTGGATTTTTTCAGGGTTAGATTGGCTAGCCTTAATAATCTTAATACCTAAGGTTTTCATTTCCATCTCTATTTCAGCCAGGCGGGGGAATTTTTCCTTCAGTTCTTCCTTACGCATTCTAAGGACCTTTTCATTTTCATCCCGCATTTGTTGATATTCTTCTATAGTTTCAATAATAAGTGATCTAATCACCTATATCACTCCTATTTCTTTTTAGTAGTTTTCTTTCCAGATTATCCATGTCGTAATTATGATCCAAATCCAGTTTACTGGTGGAATTTTTAGACGACCTCTTATATTTTTTTACAGTGGGGGCTGGTTCCGCCTTTATTTTTTCTAAGGAGGTAAGGCCTCTCTTATGCCAGTCTGTAATA
>CAYMVC010000039.1:6513-10239 GCA_964393755.1 uncultured Eubacteriaceae bacterium
ATCAATATAGCGAAAATTTGGTTGGGATATGGCAGTGGTTTCTCCACATGCCTCCAATACCACTTCTAAATCCAAGTGTAATTTACCAAACCATTTATCCATGATTTCCTCTTCCTTTTGGGTAGGAGGCCTTTTAAATCCTAAAAAGGACATAACCTTAAAATACTTTTCCCACTTCTCCCTATGACTTAACATATATTTTTCTGCATCTTCTAGGCTCTTAACACCAGCATCTGACCAATTGAGTGCCACTTGTTTTATATAGGCCATTTCCTTACGACCCCTATTAAAACAATCTTCTAACATAAGAACAATAAGTTCTGGGCTAAAGGAATAGTCCTCCATCCATTGTTGAAAAAGGAGGATTTCGGAAGTGCTTAAGGGACGTCCGTACATCTTCTCAATAACTTCATGCATATACTTAACTTTTTTATTTTTACGGGCTTCTATTAATTTATCTGCAGTGTTAGATTTATTATTGGGTAGGGATGAAGATTTATTTAGAACCACTTCTTTAATATTTAAAAAATGGATTAGGTTGTCTCCCTGGTCCTGATTTTCAATCTTTATAATATTTTGGTCCTCCCAATATGTCCAAGCCTTTACTACATCTGACTCTAATAGATCTAGTGTCTTTGCTATAACCCCATTAGAAATACTGTCAGAAGAATTAAAGCAATACTTTAATCCTAGAAGATATACCTTTACAAAGTCTCCGGGAGCCTTAGGCAGATAGTGATTTATAAATATATTTTCAATTGGTGTAATACCCAGGTCTTCATTTTCTAAAGATAGATTAAATCTATTCAAAAAAATACACCATCCTTAAAGTTGTATAGATATTATAGCATAATTAAAAATATATTTTCATAGAATATAATAATTGGACAAGTTATAAATTTAAAAAAATACCAAAAAATGTTTTGCAATTACCTTAGCTTATGTTAAAATGTTTATGGATAAGCGTTACAATAATTTTACAAGTTAGATAATATAGTTACAATGCCTAGGATAAAAGGAGGGCCACAATGAATAATAAGTTAGAGGACCTTAAGGAACTTTTAAAAACTAAAGGAGGGGGATTTTTAAATAAGACTCTAGAGTTTTTAAAGAACTTTTACCAGGAGGCCCGGAATACCCTAACAAAAGTTTTTGAAAAATCAATTAAGAAAGTTAAGACAAGGGGACCAATTATTTTAACTTCTTTAAAACAATACATAATAGGACAGAAATTAAAGCTTGTAATTTCTTCCACAATAATAATAGTAATTAGTATCTTAGCTGTAGGTATTTATCAAGGAGGAAATGGATACAAGCTTTCTTTTAATGGACAAGATCTAGGTATAATAAAAAATGAAAAGTCATTTACAAAGGTATTAGATCAGGTTTGCAAAGAGGTGGCTAAGTCTAAGGGTGAAAAAATTCACTTTGATAAAAGTTATTCCTTAGAAAAGGTAAGAATAGGCAAGGAAGACCTTTTAGGAGAAGACCATTTAAAAGCTGCAATCTATAATAATATCGATTATAAGATAAAGACCGCTATTATTAAGGTTAATGGGGAAGAGGTTGTGGTTCTCCAAAATAGGGGACAGGCAGAGAAGGTTTTGGAAGAATTAAAGTTACCCTATACAGATAGTAAGGATAATGTTGTTATAAAGAAAACAGGTTTCTCTGACCAGGTGGAAATTATTGAGCAGGAAGCAAGGCTTGAAAGGATTGTCACTCCAGAAGAGGCTTTACTCTATCTTCAACAGGGGACAGATGAAATTCAACAATATGAAGTAGTATCAGGAGATAATTCTTGGGATATTTCTAGGAGCTTTAATATAAAGGTAAGGGAATTGGAAGCTGCTAATCCTGGAAGGGATCTGGATTATCTTTACCCTGGTGATATAATTAATCTTACAATATCAAAACCATTTATAAATGTGGAAACAATAGAGGAAAAGGTATATACAGAAAAAATCCCCTATGAAACTACCTATAGGGATGATAATAGTGTTTATAAAGGTAAACAAAAGGTTATAACAGCAGGTATATATGGTACTCGGGAAGTTAAGGCAGAAATAGTTTATATTAATGGTAGTGAATCTTCAAGAAATATTTTGGAAGAAAGGATTTTAAAGGAGCCTACCACCCAGGTAGTAGCAAAGGGTACTAAACCCTTACCACCACCCCAAGGTTCCGGTGTATTTAAAAGACCGGCTCCTGGAAGGACAGGATCTTATGGAAGATTTGGTGCTTCAAGGCCAGGGGGAAGGAAACATGCAGGGGTTGATATTGGAAATAAAAGTGGGACTACTATTAGGGCTGCTGATGGGGGAACAATTACCAGCTATATAGGCTATAGGGGAGGCTATGGCTATATTGTTGAAATTAACCATGGTGGAGGTTATACCACCAGGTATGCCCACCTTAGTAAAATATTAGTCAGTGCAGGTCAGAGGGTTGCCAAGGGAGATGTGGTAGGAAGGATGGGAAGTACAGGCAATAGTACAGGACCCCATTTACATTTTGAAATTAGAAAAAATGGGACTCCATTAAATCCCTTTAGATTTATTAAATGATAATAAGTGATAAACAGGATTACTCAGATAGAATTTAATTAAAAATAATTTAGGAAAGAACATTAGGGTGACATGTTCTTTCTTTTTTGTTTAATCATTGTTGTGTATAAAGGGAGAATAATGTGTATTAATAAGGGTGTCATTAGGTGAAACAACTAAGGGATAGACGAAAAACCGAAAACCACGGTTTTGGTCTTCTCCTTATCCGAACGAATGTGAGGAATCTTAGGGCAAAAACAAAGATTCTTCGTCGCAAGCTCCTCAGAATGACGATATGAAAATAAATTAAATATGAAAATGGCATTGACAATACATAGATAATCATCTATATTCATATACATAGATAACTATCTATATGGGGAGGGTGAAATGGTAAATTATGATGAAAACGCAAAAATATTTAAGGTTTTATCTGATGCTAATAGGCTGAAGATTATTGATATTTTATCTTGTGGTGAACGGTGTGCTTGTGATATTTTAGAACACTTTGAAATTACACAACCCACACTTTCACACCATATGAAGGTTTTAGAGGACCTGAATATAGTTAAAATTAGAAAAGAGGGGCTTTGGAATCACTATTCATTAAACATGGATAAATATGATGAAGTGTTAAAACTTTTATACCATATATTCCATGAAACAGAGAATTGCATCTGCAAAATTATAGATAAAAATAAAGGTGAAGAGGTTAAGATAGATTGGACTTAAACTTATAAAGGGTCAGGTGATTGATTTATGAAGGAAAAGAAAATACAATCAGGAATTAGTTTTTTTGAAAGATATCTTACTATATGGGTAGGGATATGTATGGTGGTAGGTGTAGCGATTGGGGTGTATATACCTAGCATACCTAAGTTTTTAGGTAACTTTGAATATGCAAATGTGTCAGTACCAGTAGCAGTTTTAATATGGTTAATGATTTATCCTATGATGCTAAAGGTAGATTTTAATAGTATAAAAAAGGTAGGAGAGAGTCCAAAGGGGCTTATAGTAACATGGGTTTCAAATTGGCTTATCAAACCATTTACAATGTATGGAATTGCGTTATTGTTTTTTAATATTATATTTAAAAACCTGATATCCCCACAATTAGCCAAGGACCATCTTGCAGGGGCAGTACTCCTGGGTGCAGCTCCTTGTACTGCTATGGTATTTG
>CAYMVC010000040.1:0-10230 GCA_964393755.1 uncultured Eubacteriaceae bacterium
TCTTTTTGGTTTCTGCCTACTAAAATTATACTCTAACTCTTTCATTTTATTCTTTTCTTCCCTAGCCTTATCTTCTGCCATCTTTACCATGTCTGAAACTTTTTCATTAATATTTATATTTTCCCTATTAGGTCTTTCAATTTCAATAGTGCATTTAGAAACAAAGGCTACAGCAGCACCAATAGCTGTTATATAAGGTAAAAACACAGCACCTACTGCACCGGCAGTAATAGGAATATCCAATATTAAATCGCTACCCTTCTTTACTTTAATTCGATTAATATTCCCCTTCCTTACAAGTTCCTTTAATTTATCTACTACTTCGGACCCTGCCACATGGATTTGTTCTGTCCAGGTATCCTTTGTGTTGTTTTCTTCTAAAATAATTATTGCCTTTACAAGGTCACCCATTGCCGTATCTAGTGCTTCCTTAGCTTCTTTATAACTAGCCCCTGTTCTTTCCCTAATAGTATCTATTGTTTTTAGCTCTTCAAACAATTTTCCCATCTCCTTTATAAAGGTTATTACCATTCATATTACTATCTATAATATTTAAAAAATCCAAAGTGTGAAAGGATTTTTCTAAATATTTAGAAACATAAGTATCCATTATATTGTTTAACTGCCTTAAAAAAGTATTCTTTATTTCTAGTTTGCTTAAGGCAGAAAGGGGATTATATAAAATATAGGAGATAATGCTTATTTCCTCACCACTTATCCTTTTTCCATATGGATCTAAGTGAAAACAATTGGAACAAAGTGTTCCCCCATTCTCAATGCTAAATTTTATTTTCCCCTTTAAAACCTCCCCGCAGGAAACACAATTACTTAAATGGGGAGCATAACCTGATAATGCCATTAACTTAATTTGAAAAGTCAATTTTATTAAATCTAAATCCAAATTCTTTGAATAGGTCATATGTTTAAGAGTATGTATAAGAAGAAAAAAATGCTTTTCTTCTTTTTGATTTTCCTCTAGGGCTCCATTCATCAACTCAATAATATAGGAGGCATAGGTAAAATCCTTTATATTTTTTCGCAAATTATAAAAAGATTCCCTTAATTCAGCAGTATTAATGTAGTTCATTGATTTCCCCTGAAAGAATATAAAATTGCTATAGCAAAATAATTGGGTAGAAGCTAAAAATCTATTATTAGTTCTTCTGGCACCTCTGGCCAGTGCCTGTAACTTACCATAATCTTTGGTCATTATTGTTAGTATTTTATCCGCTTCACCAAAATTGATTTGTTTTATAATAATTCCAGAAGTATTTAATAGACCCATTTTACCCCTCCTAGAGCAATAGCTCCTTCTCTAGACTAGATAGGAAAACTTGTTCTTGTTTTTTACAATGAAAATCTTTATCACTAAAATCTTTAATAAAATCCCTATAAAGTAGATATAAATCCAGTCTTCCTGTCTTGTTAAACAATTCCCAAAGTAGTTTTTCCATTAAATTTTCCTCCCTTTTTATTAGCATTATTATATTAGAATAACCCCAAAAATATAATTAATACTATCTATTAACTTTTATGGAAGGCATTTTTAATATTATCCTATTTATAGCCTAGATCTTTTAGTTCCCTTTGCTTATTTCTCCAATCTGATTTTACTTTTACCCATAATTGTAAATTAACTCTATAACCCAATAGGTTCTCAATATCTTTTCTAGCCCTTTTGCCAATCTCTTTTAACATAAATCCATTTTTCCCAATAATAATCCCTTTATGACTGTTTTTTTCACAATAAATGTTGACCTGAATATCCAAGAGATCCTTTCTTTTCCTTTCCTTCATTAAGATTACTTCTGTGGCTATTCCATGGGGTACCTCTTGTTGAAGTAATTGTAATGCCTTTTCTCTAACTATTTCTGCAACAATTATCTTTTCAGGTTGGTCTATAATCATATCATCAGGAAAATACTGGGGTCCTTCAGGTAATTTATCTACTATAATTCCAAGCAGATTTGATAAATTTTCATTATTTTTTGCAGAAACTGGTATTATTTCATCAATATAATCTATGTCCTTGTATAAGGATATGGATTTTAACAATTCATCCTTGGTCAGTAAATCAATTTTATTAATCAATAAAAAAATAGGCGTTTTTACATCTTTTAAAATTTCTAATATATATTGATCCCCTGCTCCTATATGCATGCTTTCATCAACCAAATATAAAATAACATCTACTTCATCTAAGGCCTGTTTTGCAACAGTAACCATGTATTCCCCTAACTTATTTTTAGGTCTATGGATACCAGGGGTATCAATAAATACTATTTGATAATCCTCCTGGCTGTAAATACAACGAATTGTATTTCTAGTAGTTTGAGGCTTATTTGAAATTATTACTAGTTTTTCCCCCATAATTTTATTTAATAAGGTTGATTTGCCAACATTTGGTCTTCCTATAATAGCTACAAATCCTGAATGGTAATTACTTTCCATGAATTTACCTCCTTTATTCTACCAAGTCTTCTTCACTAAAAGGGTATGGAAATAAATCCTTTATAGAAAGACTAAGTATTTCACCCTTGTTATTTTCAAATATTATTTGAATATCCCGAGAGAATTCATAAATAACTTGTCTGCATATTCCACAGGGAAAAGTATATCCTGGATGATTACTTACTATAGCTAGAGCTATAAATTCCTTTTCCCCTTCTGATATTGCCTTAAAAATAGCAGTCCTTTCCGCACAATTTGTTGCTCCATATGAAGCATTTTCAATATTACAACCGGTAAAAACTCTTCCTCCTTTGGTTAATAGGGCAGCACCTACTGGAAAACTTGAGTATGGTGCATAGGCATTCTCTTTAGCCTCAAGGGCAGATAATAATAATTTTTCCCTTGTTTCTTTATCTATTGAAAATATTGACAATGGCTTCCACCACCTCTGCTGGTTAATACTGCTAATATAATTGAAAAATCAAAACTGTAATTAGGGTACCTATAATTCCTCCTACTATTACTTCAAATGGTGTATGTATTCTTCCCTCTATTCGGCTTTGGGATATTAAAAAAGCTAGTAAAAATGCCATTGTAGATACTAATGCATCTTTAGAAATAAAAGATATGGCAGTTGATATAGAAAAGGAAATTGCACTATGGCCACTAGGCATACCACCCACCATATAAGAACCTTCACTATACTTAGACTTTACCCCTATGACAATAACTATTACCAAGACCAGGCTGACAAAGGTTAAATGACCAGGCGACTGTTGAACCCGATGGAGGATTATCTTTGCCACAGGGTTAAGGCGATTAAAGAATAATACATATGCCACAATCATTGAATTTACAGCTGCTATCAAAACAGTACCAGCTGCCACATTCTTTGCTATCCTTGCTAGGGGATGATAAGACCTAGTATATAAATCTATTGTAGATTCTATTGCTGTATTAATCATTTCAGTAATAATTACCAAGCAAATCGTAAAAAATAATATTATAAGTTCTACCTTACTAAAATCCATAAATAGACTTGTTATTATTACTATAGACCCTATGCTAAAATGAATTTTCATATTTCTTTGGGTTTTCAATGCGTATATAAGTCCAGAAATAGCATAATTAAAACTATCAATAAGGTTTCGGATCTTCATTTTTCCACTCCATAAATTTAGTTTCTAAAGATTTTTAATCTTCCCATAACTAATTCTTCTCTTTCCCTCATAATAGCTTTTTCTTTAGGGGAAACATGGTCATAACCTAATAAATGGAATATACCATGAGCTGTTAAATAGGCACACTCCCGTAAAAAAGAATGGTCAAATTCTTTAGATTGTTCCACTACCTTGGAGGCTGAGATAATAATATCACCTAAAAGTAAGTCTGTTTCCAATTTAGAGTTTTCCTTAAGCCTTTCCAATAGCCCTCTTTCAATTAGGGGAAAGGATAATACATCTGTTGCAGAATTAATACCCCTAAATTCATTATTTAATTGTTGAATTTCATTATTGTTTACAAAGGATATACTTACTTCAACAGGAATACTAATTCCCTCGATTTCTAAAGCTAAATTAATAACCTCTTTTAAAACTTCCAGAATATCATCAGTGATTTCCACCTTGTCCTGGCGATTATCAAAAAATATTAATTCCACTTTTATCCCTACCTTATCAATCTTAATTGTAAATCAAGCTTTATTTTGTTATTTATCATATATTTCATAAGCTTCTATAATCCTTTGAACTAAAGGATGGCGAACTACATCTGCCTGGCTAAGATATATAAATTCTATTCCCTTCACCTTCTCCAAAACCTCAGTAACTTTTTTAAGTCCGGAAGCCCTGCCATGGGGTAAATCAATTTGAGTTATATCTCCTGTAATAATTGCCTTAGAACCTATTCCCATTCTTGTTAAAAACATCTTCATTTGCTCTGGGGTAGTGTTTTGAGCTTCATCTAAAATTATAAATGCATCATCTAAGGTTCTTCCCCTCATATATGCTAGGGGTGCAATTTCAATAAGTCCCCTTTCAATATAATTTTGGTAAGTGTCTGTTCCCATAAGATCAAATAGTGCATCGTATAACGGTCTCAGATAAGGGTCCACCTTTTCCTGTAAGTCTCCTGGTAAAAACCCTAAATTTTCACCGGCTTCAACAGCTGGGCGAGTAAGTATAATTCTATTTACCTCCTCATTCTTAAAGGCTGAAACAGCCATTGCAACAGCTAAATATGTTTTCCCTGTGCCTGCTGGTCCTATGGAAAAAACAATTTCATTTTTTCTAATGGCTTGGACATATTTTTTTTGTCCTAATGTTTTGCTACGGATCTGTTTGCCACGTGCAGTATAGCAAATTACATCATTTAATGTGGAGAACCTGTCTCCCTCTCCATTTTTAACCAGGCTAATTATATAATTAACACTTTGGCTTGTAAGAGTCTTATTGTTTTTTATATCCTCAAGTAAAATATCAATAATATTTTTTACAAGGGGTACTTCCTCTTTACTTCCGATAATCTTAATATTCCCTTCCCTAACAATGATCCTAGTAGAGAAATTCCTTTCAATTATTTTAATATTTTCATCAAAATTACCAAATAATTTCATCTGATATTCCAAATCTTCAATATTTATTCTTTCTTCAATTAATTGCTGATCCAAATGTTATTTGCCTCCCTTTAATTAGAATTTTTTTGTATATTAGCTATATTTTCAAGTCCTTCTATTATAGCCCTTACTTTAACCTTATCCTGATCTTCTTTAACTATTTCTATAGTAGAACTTCTAATTTCTACCTTTCTTTTTCTTTCTTTTTCTATAGTCTCCTTAACCTGTTCTAGAGCCTTTTCCTTTATTTCTCTATCTGAAAACTTTTTATATTGTTTTTGTTTAGTGTACTCAATATTCTTAACATATATGGGTATCCTAATCCCCATAAAATCAATAAGGGCTCTTGTACTTTCTATTTTATCATAATTTTCCAAAGGGATTTTAGACTTTTTAAATAGAATTTCCTTTTTCCCTATCTCTATCCCTTTCTCTTGTATAGTATTATCAGAATCCGTTATTGTTTCTTTAAATTCAACATCTATCTCATATTCATACCAGGTTTGGGCATAAACATCACCCCAGGCATGAACCAATTGACTTTTAATATTATTTTCACCATTTTTTCTATCTTCATCAAGGGAGCCTTTTCCAGGGATTTCACCACTTATTAATAAATCTCCTTCCTTTACTAGATCCCCCTTTTTTACAACTGCCTCCCCACCAAAAACAATCATACTATGGATAATGCCATCTCTGTCTGCAAAAACATTTGTAGGAATGCTTGTATCCAGTATGGGTGGTGGGTCTACCTTCTCTACAATCTCAACATAGGCTTTTATACCCTTAATTGAAATATGGACATAGGAAATCCCCTTATTATTAATAATCAATCTATTTTCTAGTTCATTTTCTGAAAATTTATATTTCAGTTTGCCTTCCCTTAATCCTAAATCATTTAGTTGTTTAATAATTGTATTGGTTGGAATGTTTTTATTGCCAGTGACTTCAATTTTCCAAACAAAGGATGTCAAAAAAAATATAAGAATTAATGTGGTGGAGGCTCCTATTACCAAAAAGACTCTTTTCTTCATTTTCCAAAGTATAAAAGGCAATCCTTTTTTATCTACAACTGCTATCCTACAGGCTACCTTTTTCATAATATTTTTTAATCTTATAAAATCCTTTTTTCCCACTTTGATATATATACATGTACTAGAATCCCTAACTATATCCCATAGGAATATCTTTTCATTTACTACAAGGTTTAAAAATTTTTCCAACATAAATCCTTCAATTTTAATAATAACATAGCCTCTAAAATAATGCCATAACTTAACAATAAGCACATACTTCACCTTCTTTTATTGTATGTATTCAAAAGAATCTATTTGACCTATAATAATTATCTCTTCTTTTATTATTGTTTTTATGTATAAATTTTTGCCTATTATCTTTATCATCCCCGAATTACTGGAAACTCTAATTTGCTGGGAGGTATATTCTATGATTCCCTTATGGTTCTCGATATTTAATTGTAAATTACCTACTAAGGTTATCTTAGGCAAATCAAGGGTTATTTCCTTAGGTAGTTCTAAGGTTTCTGAAATTTCGTTTTTAAAGTTATTTAATTTTCTATTCATTACTCCACCCTCTCTATTTTTATATTTATGCCCATTTTTATTTACTATGCAAAAGAAAAAAAACAGCCAACAACAAATAATGTTGTTGACTGTTTTAGTCTTGTCAATCATCTCCTAGACTTTGGAGGTCCTAAAATTTCAGAGAATATTAAGCCTTGAACAATTGGATTTGTAGAATATATTAAAGACCCGTCTATGTTTTCACTATCTTTATTCAGGTTCATACTAGTTTCCTCAATATCCCTCATTGACCTATTCAAATCATATACAGGCATATGAGTTTGGCTATCATTATAATCAATAGATTCCTCTACTATGGACTCATCAATCTCTTGGTCATTTTCCTCAGATTCCGAATCCTCCATAAGAAGTTTTTCCTGAACATCCCTCCTTAGTTCTTCAATTATGCTTCTAAAGCTACCATCGGAAGGTACATCTGGTTGTTCATAAGGAGTTTTTCTTACACTTCTTCTTCTTTCATATTCCCTTTTTTGTTTTTTACTATTATTTAAACCCCTTATTATAGGAATAATAATAAAAATCAACAGAGGAATGAGGTTCCCAAATGTTTCTGCTAAAAATTCCATTTAATCACCACCTAGGCATCTAACTATTATCTTTTTTTGTACCTTTATCTATCTTAGAAATAGAATCCCTCATTTGAGTATCTGCTAAAACATTTTTCATATTATAATAATCCATAACTCCTAAATTACCTTCTCTAAAGGCTTGGGACATGGCCATAGGAATTTCAGCTTCCGCTTCTACAACTTTAGCTCTCATCTCTTGAACCGCCGCAACCATTTCCTGCTCCTTAGCTACTGCCATTGCCCTTCTCTCCTCAGCCTTTGCCTGGGCAATACGCTTATCAGCCTCTGCCTGATCAGTCTGTAATTGGGCACCAATGTTTCTTCCTACATCCACATCTGCTATATCAATGGATAATATTTCAAAGGCAGTACCTGCATCTAAACCTTTATTTAAAACTGTCTGGGAGATTGAATCGGGATTTTCCAAAACATCTGTATGAAATTCGGAACTACCAACAGTTGTAACAATTCCCTCTCCTACTCTGGCAATTATAGTCTCTTCTCCGGCTCCTCCAATAAGCCTGTCAATATCTGCCCTAACTGTAACTCTAGCCTTAACCTTTACTTCAATTCCATTCTTTGCAACTGCAGAAATTATTGGGGTTTCAATCACCTTAGGATTAACCTTCATTTGAACAGCTTCTAAAACATCCCTACCTGCTAGGTCAATAGCTGCTGCCCTTTCGAAGGAAAGCTCTATATCAGCCCTTTGGGCCGCAATTAGTGCATTTGCCACCCTGTCTACATTCCCTCCTGCTAGATAGTGGGCTTCAAACTGATCCACTTTTACATCTAGTCCAGCCTTACTAGCCTTAATAAGGGGGTCTACTACCCTTCTAGGTATAACCCTTCTAAGTCTCATTCCAACTAAAGTAAATATTCCAATTGGAACCTTAGCCGCTAGAGCAGCAATCCATAATCCTACAGGTATAAAACTGAATAGTATTGCCAATAAAATAAAGGCAATTCCTATAAATACAATCAAACCAATCATTTGTGGCATTTACTAAAACCTCCCTAATCTAATTTTTTTACAATAATTCTATTTCCCTCTACCTTAATAACCTTTACCTCTTTCCCTACATCAATAAAAGTATTTTCTGATACTACATCTAGTTTAGTATCTTCAACTTCGATGCTTCCAGATGGTCTTAAGGGTGTAATTGTAAGACCAATCTTGTTTATATATGATTTGTAACTTTTTGAACTCATATAGCCATTAGAAGCCTTTAGAGATGTAGACAAGGTAATCCTTTCAAAAAACTTGTTTCTTGGGGCAAACTTAAATAATAATATAAAGGCTACTATGGTCAATACCATAGCTATTACAATGGATATTAATGCCTGTTCCATTGAAGAAGATGCTAAGACAATACTAGCTATAATAGCACTAATTCCTAGTATTCCAGGGATACCAAAACCAGGTATTACTGCCTCCACTAATAATAATATTATGCCTATAATAAATATTGCTAATATAATCCAGCTACTATAACCTGCTAGTAAAAGTCCACCAAAATATAAGCCAAAGGCTGTCAAGCTAATCACTCCTCCTAACCCAAATCCAGGGGTAAATATTTCTACTACAGCACCAATAAAACCAATTGACAGTAAAATAGAAGTTGCTGTTGTGCTGGTAACTAAAGATGATAGCAATAATTGAAAAGAAGGCGATAGTTCATGTTTTGTGTAATCCTGTAAATTTGCCCTTAACTGTATTGCTTCAATGGAATTTTCTATCCCATCTATAATCTCAAAATCCATAGCTTCTTGTGATGTAAGTGTTAATAGTTTTCCTTTTTCAATAACCCCCTTAATCTCAATATCAGCATCTGCCATAGCTGCGATAATTTTAGGGTCCCTATTTCTTAATTGGGCAACATTTCGTAATTTTCCAGTCCAATAACTAATATATTTCTCTTCCTTAGGTCGTGTTTCAGCTGCCCCAATGGTAGATGAGGGTGACATGTATATATCCTCAGCAGATATTGTAATAATAGTCCCAGCAGATATAGCCTCACCGTCAACAAATGCAATTGTTTTTAATGGTGTCTTTAATATTGCATCACTTATGTTTAGGGCTCTGTCTACTAGCCCCCCTGGTGTATTTATTTTAAAGATTATGGTCTCAGCATTGTTTTCTTCCGCGGCTTTAATACTTTGGGTTACAAATGCAGTCATTGCCGGTCCTACTTCTCCTTCAATTGGCACTACGTAAAAGAGTTGTTTGTCAGCACTTGCCTGACCACCTAAAGTAATAAATGATGCCAGAAGAAGCAGTATTACAATAAAAATCTTTTTTTTCAGTTTGATCACCTCGATTCTACAGTCAAATAAAGAGTCAGTTATTTTAAATAAACTTAATAGAATTATAGCATTTTTTTTTCTTTCCTACAATCACTAGAGACTTCTATTTAAAACTACAAAAAATACAAGAGCCTAGATATTTCCAGACCACTGATAAACTTGCGAATTTCCAAGCTGAGTCCAACCCTAAAGCATCCTAGCGAAGCATCTTGGTTTAGATCCTTCGTTGATATGCTCATACTGCAGTTCTCAGGATAGATATTTGGAGTGTTATCCAGTGTTCTCAATATTTCCAGGCTCATTAATAGATTCCTAATTATTAATAAAATTTTCTTTTTCTTTTTCTAGCTGCTTCAGATTTTTTCTTTCTCTTTACACTTGGTTTTTCATAATGTTCTCTTTTTCTAACCTCAGATAAAACACCTGATCTAGAACATTTTCGTTTAAATCTACGAAGTGCATTCTCTAAAGATTCATTTTCTCCAACCTTAATTTCTGACATATATTTCCCTCCCTCCGCTGGTAACAGTACGCAAAACTCACTTATACTACTGTAGTGTTACGTGGGATGCTATTACATAAACACATCCTATATTATATATGAATTAAATCCGGTGTCAATAGTTGGCTTTAACCCGGTGGCCAAGTTAATTGCCTACCCCCTAATAAATGATAGTGGAGATGG
>CAYMVC010000041.1:0-10223 GCA_964393755.1 uncultured Eubacteriaceae bacterium
TGTTCTACTGCAGCAGCCCTAAATGTATCCCCGGCGGCAAGTAAAACACTTTTACCTTGACTTTTAAATTTCGCAGCTAGTTTACCTATAGTAGTTGTTTTCCCTACACCATTAACTCCTATTATAAGATAGACAGATGGTTCCTTAATATTTTTTTCTGAATTTTCCTTGTCATCTAATATAGATAATATAATGTCTTTTAACAATCCTCTTAGATCTTTGGCTTGGTATATTTTCTCCTTACGAGCCCTATCTTTCATAATATCAATTATTTCTAAGGTTGTATCTACTCCAATATCCGAAGTAATTAATACTTCCTCAATTTCTTCATACAAGTCTTCATCAATTCCCTGGTATTGACTTATAATTTGATCTACTTTTTCTGTGATTCCCTTTCGGGTTTTAGATAAACCATTTTTTAAACGACTAAAAAAAGATGTAGTTTCCATATTAGTCTCCCTTCTAGCTGGCAAGCTCTGTTAATTTAACTGATATTAGTTTTGAAACTCCTAAGTCCTCCATTGTTACGCCATATAATATATCTGCTATTTCCATTGTTACCTTCCTATGGGTTACAGCTACAAATTGTGTTGATTTAGAAAACTCCTTTAGGAAACTGGCATATCTGGCCGCATTTGGATCATCTAATGATGCTTCAATTTCATCAAGTATGCAAAAAGGTGTGGGCTTTACTTTGAGAATTGCAAATAACAATGCTATTGCTGTCAGGGCACGTTCTCCACCTGAAAGCAAGGATAAGTTTTGAAATTTTTTTCCGGGAGGTTGAACCTCTATAACTATTCCACTAGTCAAAACGCTGTCTGGTTCAGATAGATATACCTTTGCATAACCGCCCTGAAATAATTCTTTAAAAACATTGTTAAATTCTTTTCCAATAACATTAAATTGTTCAAGAAATTGCTTTTCCATTCTATTAGTAATATCTTTGATGATTTCATAAAGACTTTCCTTAGCAATATCCAAGTCATCCCTTTGTTTTGATAAAAACGTATACCTTTCTTTTATCCTTTTATATTCTTCAATTGCATTTAGATTTACATTCCCAAGTTCCTTGATTTGTTTCTTAAATGCTTTTATTTCTGAATATATTATATTGACATTAGAAATTTCCTTTTTATAAGCAAGTGCAAGATTATATGTTATTTGGTATTCTTCATAAACAGAGTTTTTAAGATTCTCCATTTCCATTTCTATTCTATTTAATTGTACAATAGTTTTACTCAAAACCTTATTATAGATTACTAATTGTTTGTTATAATCTTTTAATTTATTTTCACTTAGTTCAATTTTTAAATTAATTTCATCTTTATTTTGATTTAATATCTTTACCTCTTCCTGATTGTTTTTCTTTTTTTCACCTAGTTCTAATATATATGCATTCTTAATATTAATTTTTTCATTATTGCCTATTGTCTGGTTTGAAAGTTCCTCTATCTTTGATTCTTTTAATTGTAAATGTTCTTTATTAATGAGTAAATTGTTTCTAATTTGTTTTGTTTGATTGATAAATTCTATCTTTATTTGTTGAATTCTAGCTATTTCAATCTCTAATTTAGTAATCTCCCCATTAAGAATTTCATACCTTTCCTTATCCTCTCCGGTATTAGAAATGTCTGAATCTATTTCATTATCAATTAGTTTTAAATTTTCATTTGCTTGGTTAATTTTTTCTTTATATTCTTTTTCATTCTTCTTTATTTCTACACTTTCTGTTTCCAATGATTTTATATCATCGAGTATTTTTTTAGTTTCCCCATCAATCATTTGAATATTTTCTTCAGCTTGTTGCAAATAATTACTTAGTTTAACAATTTCAATTTGATTATTACTTATTTTATTAATTATTTCTTCCTCTTTGCTGGAAAAGCTTTCTTTATGGTCTAAAACTTTTTTTATTTTATTCATTAGCTTATATTCACTGCTTTTTAGGGTGTTTATCTCTTCATTTAGTGTTTTTATGACATGTTTACGATTTAATACACCTGAATTACTTTTAGTATTACTACCACCAACAATGGATCCGCCTGGATTAAATATTACACCATTTAATGAAACTATTCTATATCTATGACCTATTTTCCTCGACAAACTAATCCCATCTTCAATTTCCCTGACTAATATAACCTTTCCCAGCAATTGCTCAATTATTTGTTTGTAAGTTTTATCATAGCTAATCATATCAGAGGCAAGTCCAATAAATCCTTTATGATCTTTAATAATTTCTAAATCCTTATAGAGTTTACCCCCTTTGATAACTTCTATTGGAAGGAAGGTGGCCCGTCCCCATTTATTTTTCCTTAAAATTTCAATACATGTTTTAGCAATTATTTCATCCTTTACAACTATATGTTGTAATGAAGAACCTAATGCCCTTTCAATGGCAAGAACATATTCTGATGGTACATTAATAAGTTCTCCTACAACACCATATATATTTTCCTTTAATATCTTATTTTTTTCCCTTTCTAGCATTAGCCTTTTTACACTATTAAAATAACCTTCATATTCATCTTCCATATCTGTTAGAACTTTTATCTTTGAGAGTCTTACCTGTATTTTATTAGAATGTTCTTTATATTTTATCTGCAATTCCTCTAGCTTTTTTACAATTTCCTTATTGTTTAGGTGTAGTTCATTTATACGGGAATTTAAGTCTTTATTTTCAGCAACTAATCCAGCTTTTTTTTGGGACTTTTCAGTTTTTATTTTTATATTTTGTTTATTGTTGATAATTAAGTCATTGCATTTTTCTGTCATTTTACTTGTTTGGGTAATTATATTATCATACATGATATTTAACCCATTCATTTGGCTTTTAAATTCAGCCAATTCGTTTATTATATCAATTTTATACTGTCTTTTATTTTCCATTATTTCTTCTTTTTTCTTTAAATCTTCCTTCATAATGTTGAAGATATCTTTGTTACGATTTAAAATACTGGATTGTTCTTCAAAATCATTTGTTAGCTTATTTATTTGTTTTTCTTTTAAATTTATTTCACTACTAAACTTTTTAATATTACTTAAATGTTCATTTATCTCTATGGAAATTCGGTTTATGTCATCACTTATATATTGATTTCTTTCATTAAGGAGTTTTATTTCTGATTGAGACCTTTCTATTTGACTTTCAGTATCATAGAGGGAATTTTTTTCATTATTAATTTTTTCTTCAACACCCTTAAAATCCTTTTTTAAACAATCGATAATATGTTCAATATCTTCTATTTCCCTTTCTATTTCCCTGATTTGCAATTCTGCATCTCTTTTATTAATATTAACCTTATTTAATTTATCCCTTAATGAATCTATTTTATAAATGAATATAGATAGTTCCCTTTCCTTTAGAAGTTTTTTTAATTCAAGAAACTCCTTTGCCTTCTCTGATTGAATTAAAAGTGGTTCAATCTGATTCTCAAGCTCGTTTATAATATCAATTATTCTTATTAAATTGTTTTCTGTTTTACCTAATTTCTTTTCAGCTTCTTCTTTTCTACTTTTATATTTTACGATTTCTGCTGCTTCCTCAAAAATATACCTTCTATCTTCAGAATTTGCACTAAGAATTTCATCAATTTTACCTTGTCCTATTAATGAATATCCTTCTTTACCAAGACCAGTATCCATTAGCAATTTATGTATATCCTTTAACCTACAAGAAGTTTTGTTTATGTAAAATTCACTTTCTCCAGACCTGAAAACCCTTCTAGTTATTCTGACTTCACTATAATCAATGGGTAATATATTCATGCTATTATCTATTACTAATGATACTTCGGCGTATCCTAAAGGTTTTCGATCTTGAGTACCAGAAAATATAACATCTTCCATTTTATTTCCCCTTAGGCTTTTGACACTTTGTTCACCAAGAACCCAACGGATTGCATCAGCTATATTACTTTTACCACTGCCATTTGGTCCCACAATAGCAGTAATCCCCTCTTCAAATTCCAATTGAATTTTATCTGCAAAAGATTTAAAACCATAAATCTCTACCCTCTTTAAATACAATTATTTCACCCCTTTTACACTAAAAGTCTTTATCCTAGAATCTCTAAATATCATCTATGTAATTTAATGCTTCTTTTGCAGCTTTTTGTTCAGCTTCCTTTTTATTTTTACCCATACCTGTACCATATTTTCTATTATTAATTATAACATCAACATAAAATATTTTATTATGATCCGGTCCTTCTTCCTTTATTAATTCATAGTATAATTCATAATCCTTTTCGCTCTGCACCTTTTCCTGTAGCATAGATTTATAATCACTATCTAAATTCCCTTTATATATTGTCATAATTATTGATTTAAAATGAAAATTAATAAATTTTTTAATTTCTTTTAGTCCACTGTCCAAATAAATTGCCCCAATTATTGCTTCCAGACCATCTGCCAACACGGATTTTCTTTTCCTTCCCCCTTGATTTACTTCACCTTTGCCCATAATTATATATTCACCTAAGTTAAGTTTCCATGCTATTTGAGCTAGTGTATTACTACATACTATTTTAGCCCGCATTTTTGTTAATTCCCCTTCTGAAAAATCCTTATATTCCTTATATAGCAGTTGACTAACAACTAATTCTAATACTGCATCTCCGAGAAATTCTAGCCTTTCGTTATTTTCCAAAGATGGACCCTTGCTTTCATTACAATAAGAACTATGAGTTAGTGCATTATACAATAGATTTTTATTTTCAAAGGTATATGCCAGATTTTTTTCTAGTTGATCAATTGGAAATTTGTTATTCAAAACCAAAACCTCCTATATTTTTATACATTTTATCACAGAAAATATAAAGTAAGATAAAGATCTTTATCTTACTTTATATTTTCATGAATAAGTATATTTAAATTATTATACTTTTTAATATTATAATTTCCTATAAACATATCAATAAAGATTTATATTAAGTCCCATTTAATGGGACTTAAGCTTAGCTTATATGTTATCTTGTATGTATTCCACAACATCTTTTACATGTTTTATTTTTTCCGCATCCTCATCCAATATTTCTAAATCAAATTCCTCTTCAAATGCCATTATTAACTCAACAACATCTAAGGAGTCAGCTTCTAAATCATCTAAAAAGGATGCTTCCATTGTAACTTCTTCTGGCTTAACTCCTAATTGTTCTACTATAATTTCCTTTACTTTTTCAAACATGTTCCCACACCTCCCTTCAAAATTCATTATACATAATATTTCAAAAATGATATTTCTATTTTTCAGCTACATCGAACATTATTATTTCCTCGGATATACCTTTATTTACTCCCTGATTCAGATATTTTATACCTTGCCTTATTGCATTTTTTATTGCATATGCATTTGAACTGCCATGGGCTTTAATTAGACCTCCATTTACACCTAAAAATGGTGCCCCACCATGTTCACTATAATCAAACTGATCTTTAAAGTTCTTTAAGGAGTCTTTTAATAGCATAGCACCTACCTTACCTCTAGTAGTTGAAAGCATATTTTCTTTTAAAGAATTCATTATAAAGGAAGATAATCCTTCTATTAATTTTAAAATAATATTACCGGTAAACCCATCACATACAATTATATCTGTCACACCATACGGTATATACCTAGTTTCAATATTTCCAATAAAATTTAAATTACTTTCTTTAAGTAATTTAAAGGTTTCCTTAGTTAAATCATTACCCTTACTTTCTTCTGTTCCATTATTAACCAAGCCTACTCTTGGTGCACTTATACCTATTACCTTTTCCATATATATAGAACCCATAATAGCAAATTGTAATAATTGTTTTGCTTTACAATCAGCATTTGCTCCCGCATCAATTAATAAGGAAGGACCAGTCTTTGTAGGTATTATTGGAGCTAATGCAGGTCTTAGTATTCCCTTTATCCTCCCTATTTTCAATAGCCCACCAGCCAGTAAGGCACCGGTGCTACCTGCTGAAATTAAAACAGAATTGCTATTTTCTCTGACCAGATTCATTCCTATTACCAATGAGGAGTCCTTTTTCCTTCTTATCGCCAAAGCTGGTTCCTCATCATTTTCAATTATTTCCCTAGCATTTATTATTTCTATTTTATCTTTATTATATTTATAATTTAATAACTCTTTTTCGATTATTTCGTACTTGCCAATTATATTGACTTTTAGGTCGTATTCTTTAACAGCTAAGACACAACCTTTTACTATTTCAGTAGGAGAATTATCTCCACCCATTCCATCTACATATATCTTCAATATATTTCACCCCCGAATAATTCATGATTAAAAGTTGCTAATAGTGTATTATAATTAATATTAAAAATCAAGTATTCTATGGGTCAGTGGGATTAGCCTATTAAGCCTTAAATTTAAATTTCAGCCTAAATGAAAAAGGTAGTAGTATTAAATACTACCACCCCGTGAATAAAATTATTCCACATCAATAACATCCATTTTTTTATATGTGCCACATGATTTACAAACTCTATGAGGTAATTTAATTTCACCACATTTTGGACATATACTCATCCCTGGTATAGATAATTTCCAATTTGCCCTTCTCTTATCTCTTTTAGATTTTGACGTTCTTCTTTTTGGTACAGCCATTTCTACACCTCCTTAACTTAGCTCAGCTTCTATAAGAATGCAACAAACACATACTTACATTTCATATTTAAACTTTAAACACCTAAATAATTATATTAATTACCAGGTTAAATGTCAAATAGGTTTTTTAGATAATACTAGCAACTATTTCTTCTGTATCCTTTGCTATCATTAATTCCTCATCTGTAGGAATAACTAGAACCTTAACCTTTGAATTTTCTGTGGATATTACTACTTCTTTGCCCCGAATATTATTTTTGCCATCATCAATTGACAAGCCTAAAAACTGCAGTTTATCACATATTGCTTTTCTATTATTAGCAGAGTTTTCACCTAATCCTGCAGTGAATACTATTGCGTCAACTCCATTCATTGCTGCAGCATATGCCCCTATAGTAGTTCTTACCCTATAGTTAAATATATCTAAAGCTAATTTCGCCCTTTTATTACCCTTTTGTGCTGCATCCTCAATATCTCTAAAATCATTACTAACACCTGATATTCCTAAAACTCCAGATTCTTTATTCATTATATTATTAATTTCCTGACTGGTAAGGTCTTCCTTTTCCATTAAAAAGGTTAAAATAGCAGGATCTATGTTGCCACATCTGGTTCCCATTGCTAAGCCTTCCAAAGGTGTAAAGCCCATACTAGTATCTACAGAAGTACCCCCTTTAATTGCTGTAATACTGGCACCATTCCCCAAATGGCAGGTAATAATATTAAGGGCAGTTATGGGTTTGTTTAATAAATTTGCAGCCCTTAATCCAACATATTTATGGGCGGTACCGTGGAATCCATATTTTCTAACTTTATATTTTTCATAATATTCATATGGTATTGGGTAAATATATGCTTCTTCAGGCATAGTTTGATGAAATGCTGTATCAAATACCCCTACCATAGGTACATTAGGTAATATTTCTTTACATGCCTCTATCCCCATAATATTTGGTGGATTATGTAGTGGGGCTATATCAATACATTCTTTTAAAGCATTCATAACATCATCGGTAATTAAAACAGAGGAAGCGAACTTTTCACCGGCATGAACCACCCTATGTCCTATTGCTGAAATTTCATCCATAGTCTTAATTACCCCATGTTTTTCATCTACTAAAGCATCCATTAAAATTTTCAATGCAATTTTATGGTTCTCCATATCTTTTTTTATAACAACTTTTTCTTTTTCTCCTGGTTGGTGGGTTAGTACAGATCCCTCAACCCCAATTCTTTCAGCTAAACCTTTTGCTATTATCCTTTCATCATCCATGTCCATAAGTTGATATTTTAGTGATGAACTACCACAATTGATTACTAGAATTTTCATCTAACTCCTCCTTTGTATATTAATCTCCTTTATCATTTTAACATATCTTTTCCAAAATCCTAATTAAATTTTACTTTCCATACTTCTTTATATTTCTTCGATAATAAGATACTATATATATAAAATATTTATATGGAGGGCGGGAAATGTCGGTTTCAGGAATTATTGTAGAATACAATCCCTTTCACAAGGGTCATGATTATCACTTAAAGAAAACAAAGGAGATTACAAAAAGCCAATATACAATTGCAATTATGTCTGGCAACTTCTTACAAAGAGGAGAGCCTGCCTTATTCAATAAATGGATAAGAACTAAAATGGCATTAAAATCAGGAGTGGATGTTGTAATAGAATTGCCGGTAGTCTATAGTTGCCAAAGTGCAGAATTTTTTTCATATGGTTCTATACAATTACTAGAGAGATTAGGTGTAATTAATAATATTGTCTTTGGTTGCGAGGAATATGATCTAAAAAAGTTAAAATGTATTTCTGATATTCTGGCAGAAGAACCTATCATGTATAAAACTTTTTTAAAAAACCAATTAAAAAAGGGTATGTCCTTTCCCTCAGCTCGATCGATAGCCCTTGAAAAGTATTTCTTAAATATTGGTAAAAATAATTTCGATGGCGAAGTTAAGTCTGTTTTACAATGTCCCAATAATATATTGGGGATTGAATATTTAAAGTGGTTAAAACGTTTTAATAGTAATATAGTCCCAAGAAATATCACAAGAAAAGGAGCCGGTTATCATAGTAAGGAAACTCATGAACATTATTCAAGTGCCACTGGAATTAGAAATCAAATATTCTCCAATAATAAAGATTTAAGTAAATTGAAGGGGCTTATTCCTGATTATAGTTTTTCAATTATTATAGATGCCTTAAGAGAAAATTATATACCTGCACAATTAGAGGATTTATCAAAGAGTATTTTTTCAATATTATTAAGATATAATGATATTGATTTAAAGAAATATATAGATATAAATGAAGGTTTGGAAAAAAGACTATTTAATAATCTCAATTCTAATTCAATTGAAGAATTTATAAATCTAGTAAAAACAAAAAGATATACTTATACAAGGATACAACGAATTCTAGCCCATGTTCTTTTAGATATTAAGACTGAAGATTTAATTATGTTTAGGGAAAAGGGTGGTGTTCAATATATTAGAATACTTGGTTTTAGTGAAAATGGTAGAAATGTTTTATCCAAAATAAAGGCAAAAAGTGAATTGCCTATTATTACAAATCTTTCTAAATCATATAAGAAATTAAATCCAATACAGAAAAAAATGATGGATTACGATATCCGTGCAACAAATATTCATAATATGCATTTTTCTAAAACTTATAAAAACAATATGGACTTTAGTATTTCACCTATTATTGTCTAATTTTATTAAAGACTTTTATTTAGGTATGTTATTTTCAATAACCTTAATTACTTCACTTATACCATTACCCATATTGCTTTTTGACATATTAAGGATAAAGTTTTCTCTTTTGTTATATAAGTTGTTAATTTCTTTCATCAATATTGTTTTATTTAAATTTTCTTCTAAAATAACTATACTATATCCTTGTTTTTCATAAGAGGCTGCATTTAATATTTGATCTCCTCTACTAGCCTGCCTAGATAAGGGAATTAATATATTTGGTTTATTCAGTGCCAAAAGTTCATTTAATGATGTTGCCCCTGCTCTAGATATAACCAAGTCTGCCATAGCGAATAAATGCTTTAACTCATCTCCCACATATTCAAATTGCTTATATCCTTCAATATCCTTATATGATAAGTCTTTATTACCCTTTCCACAAATATGACATATCTGATAATCCTTTAATAATACTTCTAAAGAATCTCTAACTATGGAATTTAGTATTCTAGACCCTAAGCTACCACCTATTATTAATATTATTGGTTTGTTATCATTAAAAGAGCATAGGTTTTTTCCCATTTTTTTATTTCCTTGAAATAAATTTTCCCTAACAGGAATTCCAGTTAATAGACTTTTTGATTGAGGTAGGTATTTAATTGTTTCTGGAAAGGAATAACATACTTGTTTTGCAAAAGGAAGAGCTATTTTATTAGCCAATCCAGGAGTTAAATCTGATTCGTGAAGTATTACTGGTATTTTTTTCACCCATGCGGCCCAAACAACTGGTGAAGATACAAATCCACCTTTGCTGAACACAATTTGGGGTCTAACTTTATTTAAAATTGATAATGCCTGAAAAAATCCTTTAGTAATCTTAAATATATCCGTAAAATTCTGAATATCTATATA